>DASWFA010000645.1:0-6177 GCA_036394475.1 Binatia bacterium | reverse complement strand
ACCAGCAACTACGTCCCCAAGTTCATCGCCGCCGCGCTGATCGCCGGCGAGCCCGAGAAATACGGCTTCAGCCAGCTCGACTACGAGCTGCCCATGGAATGGGACGAGGTCACGACCACCAAGCCCTTGACGCTCCAGACGTTGGCCAAACTGTCCGGCGCCACGGTCGGCCAGATCAAGGAGCTGAACCCGGCGCTGCTCCGCAACGTCACCCCGCCGGGCGAGAAGGGCTACAGCGTGCGCGTCCCGTCCGGCAGCGCCGAGGCTTTCAACCTGGCCTACCAGGCCCGGTACGATTCGGCCGGCGTCAAAGTAACGACCTATACGGTGAAAAAAGGCGAGACGCTGGCGGCCATCGCCAAGCGCCATCACGTGCGCGTGAATCAGATCATGGAGGCCAACGACATGAAGAGCCCGCAGCTCCGCGTCGGCCAGCAGCTGACGATCGTTCAGGACGCGAGCGTCGAAGAGGTCAAAGCGGCGCCCAAGCCCGCGTCCAAATCATCCAGCCAGCCGAGCAAGACCAAGGCGAGATAAAATCGCATCGAAGAGATTTTTTGGACTGGCTGTATTTACAGGCCGGTCAAAAAGGCTTCAGCTACGAGGCGCGCGAGATACCGATCCTTCGGCTTCGCTCAGGACAGGCTAGGCGCAGGCGTACTTTTTTCGGTACGTCGAGCGAGGCGGTGCTCGCGCAACCATGGGAACGCCGGGCCTGGGAGCATGTCGAAGGGCCGATGCGTAGGACGAGGAATCGTAAGCGTGCCCGCGGCGATGCTCCCGGCACGCGGGAACAGCGTAAACAGAATGTATCGCATCGGCCCAGAGAGATGCTTCGGGCCCGGCTATGCTAGATGGGCCTTTTTCAGCGGCCTGGAATTACTTTCGAGAAGAGATGGGAACGTAGCCGCGCTTTTCCGCGCCTTTGTAGATTTGGCGCGGGCGGGCGATCTTGTTCTTCTGCTCCGGGTCGAGCAGCATCTCTTCCCAGTGGGCGATCCAGCCGATCGTGCGCGCGATCGCGAACAGCACGGGGAACATGTCGATCGGCAGCCCCATCGACTGGTAGATCAGGCCGGAATAGAAATCGACGTTGGGATAGAGCTTCCGCTTGACGAAGTAGTCGTCTTCCAGCGCGATGCGCTCCAGCTCGAGGGCGATATCGAGCAGCGGGTTCCGCCCCTTTATTTCGAAGACCTCGTAGGCGACCTTCTTGATGATCTTCGCCCGCGGATCGTAATTCTTGTAGACCCGGTGGCCGAAGCCCATCAGCCGGCCCTCCCCCGCCTTCACCCTCTGGATGAAGGCCGGGACCTTGTCCTTGTGGCCGATCTCGTTCAGCATCCGGAGCACCTGCTCGTTGGCGCCGCCGTGGAGCGGCCCGTAGAGCGCCGCGGCCGCCGCCGCCACCGAACAGTACGGGTCCGAATGGGCGCTGCCGACGCCGCGCATGACGTTGGTGCTGATGTTCTGCTCGTGGTCGGCGTGCAGGATGAACAGCACGTCGAGGGCGCGCTCCAGCACCGGATTGGGCTGGTACTTGAGCTCGGTCATCTTGAACAGCATGTTCAGGAAATTTCCCGTGTAGCTCAAGTCGTTGTCGGGATAGGCGTAGGGCATGCCGATGCTGTGGCGGTAGGCGAACCCCGCGATGGTCGGCATCTTGGCGACCAGCCGGTAGGTCTGCTTCTGGCGCGATTCGGCGTCGAAAATATTTTTCGCCTCGGAGTAGAACGTGGAGAGCGCGGCGACCGTGCTCACCAGCATGCTCATCGGATGCGCGTCGTGGTGAAAGCCGTCGATGAATTTTTTGATGTTCTCGTGCAGGATCGAGTGGTGCGTGATGTTGTAGGTCCAGTCTTCGAGCTGGGCCCGGGTCGGCAGCTCGCCGCGCAGCACGAGATAGGCCGTCTCCAGATAGGTGCTCTTCTCCGCCAGCTCCTCGATCGGATAGCCGCGGTAGCGGAGGATCCCCTTATCGCCGTCGATATAGGTGATCCGGCTCGCGCACGCCGCGGTGTTCATGAAGCCCGGATCGTAGCTGCCCAGGCCGAAGTCCTCTTCGGAGACCTTGATCTGGCGCAGATCGGTCGCGTTGATCATGCCGTCGCGGACCGGGACTTCGTATTTCCTTCCCGTCCGGTTGTCGATAATCGTAATGGTATCTGACGCCATATCTCTCCGCCCTTGGTCGCTTCAGCTTTGACGAACTGTTCTCATTATTAGAACATCCTTGCCTGCCGGTCAACTCCGGGAGCGGATCGCTCACGGAACGATCGTCCAGTCCATGTTCCACGCGCCGCCGGAGCGCGACAGGCAGACCATGGTCGCCGGAGAAAAATCGGCGACCGGCTTTTCGCTGTCGCCCGCGGCCAGCAGCGCGGCGAGACGGCCGAGATGCGGCAGGTGCCCGACCAGCATGCACGGAGCCGCCGCCGCTTCGAGCTCCGCCTTGGCGATGAGCGGATCGTCCTCCGGCTGAAGCCCGGTCGACCGCCGCACTCCCTCGGGGGGCGCGAGGAACCGGGCCAGGATCTCGGCCGTCTCCTCCGCCCGGAGCTTGCCGGAGTGAAAAATTACCGCGACCCGGACCTTCCTGGCGGCCGCCGCGCGCGCGACCTTTTCCACCTCGCGCCGGCCGCGCGCGCTCAAGGGGCGGCGCGCATCTTCGTAGGCGGCCTGGGCCTCTCCGTGGCGGACGAGAAAAAAGTCCATTGGAATATCGCGACGCTCCGGCCGCGCCGCCGGGACGTTGGCAATTTGTCAACGATGATATAGTATCCCGACGGAATATTTTCAATCTTTTTTGCGGCGCGCGTTTCTTTTTGATTATGGTCGAGTTCCAAAAAGTCGACAAATGGTTCGGCAAGCTGCACGTGCTCCAGCAGATCGATCTCACGATCGGTCGCGGCGAGGTCGTGGTGGTCTGCGGCCCGAGCGGCAGCGGCAAGAGCACGCTGATCCGCTGCATCAACCGGCTCGAGGCGATCCAGGGCGGCGATATCGTCGTCGACGGCAGGCGCCTCTCCGACGCCGCCCTCGACATCCGCGCGCTCCGCGCCGAGATCGGCTTCGTCTTTCAGCAGTTCAACCTCTATCCCCACCTGACGGTCAGGGACAACATCACGCTGGGCCCGATCAAGGTGAGAAAAATTTCCCGCGACCAGGCGGAAAAGACCGCGGCCGAGCTGCTCGAGCGCGTGGGCATCCCCGACAAGGCGGACGCCTATCCCGCCAGCCTCTCCGGCGGCCAGCAGCAGCGCGTCGCCATCGCGCGCGGGCTCGCGATGGAGCCGAAGATCATGCTCTTCGACGAGCCGACCTCGGCGCTCGATCCCGAGATGATCGGCGAGGTGCTGGAGGTGATGACCGACCTCGCGCGCGACGGCATGACCATGGCGGTGGTGACGCACGAGATGGGCTTCGCGCGGCGCGTCGCCCATAGGGTGATTTTCATGGACGAGGGGCGGATCGTCGAAGAGGGCGCGCCGGAAAGTTTTTTCGCCGCGCCCCAATCGGAGCGGGCGAAGCAGTTTCTCGGCAGGATACTCTCGCATTGAGGAGGCCGGCATGAGGCGAGCACTGTTTTCAGTTTTGGCGGCAGCACTGGCGGCGCTTTCCGTGAGCGCGGCCCGGGCCGAGACCACGCTTGAGAAGATCGCCCGCACCGGCACGCTCACAATCGGCACGCGCACCGGCTCGCCGCCCTTCGCCTACGTCGACAAGAACAACCGGTGGGTGGGCTTTTCCATCGATCTCGTCGAGCAGTTCGTGGCACCGGCGGTCGCGCAGAAGACCGGCAAGCCGGTGAAGCTCGCCAAGAAGGAAACCGCGCCGCCGACGCGCATCCCGCTGCTCACTTCCAACGCCGTCGATCTCGTCGCCGAGACGATGACGGATACGAAAGAGCGCCGGGAGAGCGTCGATTTCAGCCTGACTTTCTTTTATACCGGCGCGCAATTCCTGGTGAAGAAGGGCAGCCCGATCAACGGCATCGATTCGATCGCGGGGCGGCGCGTCGCCGCGCAGCAGGGCTCGACCAACGCGCGCATTCTCCGCGAGCGCGTCCCGAGCGTCAAGCTGATCGAGTTTCCCGATCAGCCGGCGGCGTTTCAGGCGCTGGCCCAGGGGCGGGTGGAGGCCTACACCAACGACGGCATCCAGCTCGCGGGCCTTAAAGCCAAGGCGCCGAACCCGAACGATTGGGCCATCGCCGGAGCCTTTTACTCGAGCGAGCCCTACGGCATGGCGATGCGGAAGAACGAGCCGGAGTTTCGCAGCCTCGTCGACCAGGCGCTGGCCGGCGCCATCGAGTCCGGCGGGGATTTCACGCTCTACGACAAATATTTCGGCCCCAAGGGCGAACTGCCCTATCCCATGACCGCCGAGATGAAGCGCCTGCTGCTGGCCTCCGCCGCGGAGCTCCGCAAGACGTCCGGAGCAAAGCCGGCCGCAAAGTGACGACCCGCGGATTCGATTGGACGGTACTGTGGTCCGGCCAGTCCGGCCAGTGGCTGCTCCAGGGGATCGCCACCACGCTGGAGATCTCGGCGCTGGCGTGGCTCATCGCGCTCGTCCTGGGGACGCTCGCGGGCGCGCTCCGCACCGCGGCGCCGGGGCCGCTCCGCCTGCTGGCGGCGTGCTACGTCGAATTTTTCCGCAACGTGCCGCTGCTCGTCTGGATGTTCTTCTGGTACTTCGCGCTCCCGCCCCTCTTGCCGCGCCCCTTACAGGACTGGCTCTACAACCACGGCGCGGAATTCTGGGCCGGCACGATGGCGCTCGGGGTCTACCACGGCGCGCGTTTTTCCGAGATGATCCGCGCCGGCATCCAGTCGATCCCCAAGACGCAGCTCGAAGCCGCGCTCTCCACCGGCCTCAGCGCCGGGCAGGCCTACCGGCTCGTCATCCTGCCGATCGCGCTCAGGTTGATCGTGCCGCCGCTCACGAACGAGACACTCAATCTATTGAAGAACTCCTCGGTGGCGCTGACGATCGGCGTGGCCGAGCTGACCTTCCAGACGCGCCAGATCGAGACCTACACCGCCAGGGCCTTCGAGGCGCTGACGGCGGGCACGCTGATCTACCTCGTCCTCTGTCTCACGATCGCCTGGGTGATGGCGCGGGTCGAGCGCCGCTTCGCGCTGCCGGGAATGATCGCGGGCGGCGGCATGGAGCGCTGAGCGGGGGTTTTATGATCGGGCGGAAGAACCGATAATCTCGATGGACCTCGGCGTCATCTACCGGAACCTCGATTTTCTCCTCGTGCAGGGGTTCGTGGGCTTCGGCGATTTCGCCGGCGGCACGCTCCGGCTCGCGGTCCCCGCCATGCTGCTCGGCTTCCTGCTCGGCATCCTGGTCGGTCTCGCGCGGCTCGCGCGCGCGCCGTGGATCCGCGTGCCGGCGGCGCTGTACGTGGAATTTTTCCGCGGCGTGCCGCTGGTGATGGTGATCTTCTGGTTCTGGTTCATCCTGCCGGTGGCACTGCACCTCGCCCTCCCGGAGTACGGCATCGCGCTCGCGGCGTTCGTGGTCTTCGAGGCGGCCTATCTGGGGGAGATCATCCGGGCGGGCATCCAATCGGTGCCGCGCGGGCAGATCGAGGCCGCGGCCTCGACCGGACTCGGCCCGGCGCAGACGATGGTCTACGTGGTCCTGCCGCAGGCGCTCCGCAACATGATCCCGGCGCTGGTGACGCAGTTCATCGTGCTCTTCAAGGACACGTCGCTCGCGTCGATCATCGGCTACGTCGATCTCACCAAGGCGGCGCAGATCGTCAACAACCGCGAGGTCCGCCCCTTCGAGCTGTACCTGTTTATCGCCGCCGTCTACTGGCTTTCGGCCTACGGCATGTCGCGCTACGCCGCCTATCTGGAGCGGCGGCTCGCGGCGGCGTAGATTCATGAAGATCTCCCGCACGCGCGAAATAACATGCGGCTTTACCGCATCTCGCGCGAACAGATCGAACAGACGATCCTTTCACCCCACCATACCGAGAGGAAGGAGCGCTACCACGTGGCCGGCAAAGCCTTCCCTGAACGTTTTGGCTCTTATCCGCTGAAAGGAGGACAAGGAAATGAAAGTACGATACGATAAGGATGCCGATGCCGTCTTCATACGCTTCTCGTCAAAAGCGCCCGGTCGGTGGGATTCGAGATCAAAGAGGGAGTTATTCTT
>DASWFA010000644.1:0-2532 GCA_036394475.1 Binatia bacterium | reverse complement strand
CAGAACGCCGAGCGCGCTCTCGGCGCCGATGCGCCGCCGGGCCCGCCGCTCGAAGAGCGGGTTTTCGCTTTCGGCTTTGGCGAGATTCGGCTTGGTCGAAAATAAATTGACCGCGCCGAGCGCCAGCATGGGCAGGAACAGGGCCAATTTTAACAGCAGGACTCTGCCGTAGGCGGTCGCGAACAGCGCGCTCCAGCTCTGAAGCTCGACCCAGCTCTGGTACAGGCCGGTCGTGACCAGCAGCGCGACGCTCGCGAGCGCGAGCCGGGAAAAACGCGCCACGGTCTCGGCCGCCCAGGCGAGAGGCGGCCGGCGGCGCCGGGAGTCGCGGAGGGCCCAGAAAAGCGCCGGCAAGCCGCCGGCCCAGAGCGCTGTTGCGACGAGATGGGCGGCGTCGGCCGCGACCGCGAGGAGAGCGTTGTCGCGCACGGCGGCGGCGTGGCTCATGAGGCTCCGGCTCGCGACCAGGGGGAGCGCGAGCGCGAACAGCCAGCCGGCGACGCGCGCCGGATTCGCCCCCTCCCGAAACGCGAGCAGCAGGAGCAGGAGGGCCGCCGCGTAGAGCTCGCGCCAGAGCCAGATTTTGCCGCTCTGCGTGCGCGTCAGATAGCGGCCGAGTATTTCGAGCGCCGGCCAGCCGCCGCCCTGGAGCTTCGCCCCCTGCAGGACCAGCCCCAGCGCGGCGGCGAGCAGAAAGGCCGGGAGCAGGATCAGCGCGGCGGACAGGAGCTTCCGCCGGAGCGGATTTTCCCCCGGCGGCAGGACCAGGCCCGCCGTCGCGAGCGCGCCCAGCAAAAGCGCGAGGGCGATATACGTCGCGGCGGAGAGGAAGGCTTCGAGCGCGATCATTTTATTTCTTGCCGCCGACGGTAAAGCGGAGCACGCCGTCGGTGACGTGGGTGTCGACGGAGAGCACCTGCCACTCGACCGTGTAGGCCCCGGGGGGAAGCGGCTTCAATTCCACGGCGACGGTGTCGGCCGCCAGCCGCCGGAGGTTTCCCTGGCCGACTCTCTCGCCGGCGGCGTTTTTCACCACGATGCGGCTGAACTCCATCTCGACGCCTTCGGTGAACTGAATCCGCACCTCGCGCGGCGAGTCGCGGAGCGCGGCGCCGTCCGCCGGCAGCGCGATGATCGGGTAGGCGTGCGCCCGGGCGATCGACGGCGCCGCCGCGAGCGGGAAAAAAACCGCGCTAGCGAGCGTTAAAAACTTGAAAGACATAGGTCGCCTCGTAGGAGCTGAGATCGAATTGTCCGGGGCTCCGCTCCGACTTTTCGTCGAATTTGACCCGGGCGAGATAAAAGTCGGCGGCGTCCGGAGTGAACGTGACCCGGCCCTCTCCGTCGGTCGTCAGGTCCAGGGCCGCGCCCGCCCCGGCGGTCCGCCGCATGACGGAAACCGTTTTGCCCGGGGCCGGCTTTCCCTTGTGGCGCACTTCGAGCGTGACGGAGCTTTTTCCGGCGACGCCGAGCAGGCTCGTCAGGGGAAGGATCTCCAGCGCGTCTTCGCCCCTCGCCGGTGGATCGACGCGCGGAATTTTTCTCGCCTCCGCCGCCGTCGGAACCGCCAGCGCCGCGAAGCCGGCGCGGGCGAAGCGCACGCCGCGAAACTTCGCCCCGTCTTCGCGCTCGACCGCGCGCTCTTGTCGGGCGACCACGGTGTAGGCGCCCTCCTCTTCGGCGACGAACGACCCGATATGAAACCCCTTCGGCCCCTTGGGGCCGGTCTTTTCCGGGTCTTCGCCGAGATCGATCATGGCGAGTGCGCTGGTCTTTCCCGACGGCGCGACGACCGTGACTTTGGTGAATTCCACGTCCCACTTGCCAGCGAGCCGGTAGCTCTTGTGCTCGTTCGAGTGGTTGCCGTGCATCAGCGCGACCGTGACCGGCTGGCCTTTCTCGACGATCGCCGGGGTCACCTCGATCCAGCCGTCGTGGGCGCGGGCGGCGGCCGGTAAAAATATCCAGCCGCCGAGGGACAGCAACAGGGTCCATCCGATAAGAGTCTTCATTTTTGCCTTTCGGTTCGCGCTCGCGCCGCGCCGCCGCGGAAAAAGCGCGTCGCGGGCGCGGCCGTGTGCGCACGAGGCCACAGCCTTTCCCGGTGATACGAAATTTCAGGAATGGAACGCGGGGCTAGACTGCCGGAGGCGCTCTCTGGGAAACGGGCGAGGGGTTGGCATAGGGAAGCCAAATTTCATGGGACGTAACGATTCTTTCGCTGACGGTCTCGGCGAAAGAAAAATCGGGCGCCGGGGCCGCTTGCAGGTGGCAGCTCTTGGCGACCGCGAAAGCCAGGCAGGGGGCCGCATGGCCCGGGTCGAAAGCGTGGTGGACGCGGTGCGGCGTGGAGTAAACCAGGAATAAAAGAAACAGCCCGGCGGCGGCGAGGTGGGGCAGGCGGTCCGCCCGGAAATATTCTCTGGGCCGTTGCATGACGTTCACCAAAGGCTACGCGCGCCCGCGCGCGTTGTCAAGCAAGCGGGCTCCGGCGTTAAAAGTTGAGCGCGCGCGACCAGGTCATGCCGAGCG
>DASWFA010000643.1:0-6213 GCA_036394475.1 Binatia bacterium | reverse complement strand
CCATCTTGTTCGACGCCGGACCCATCATGCAGGTGCCGACGCCGTGGTGGTAGCTGTCGTAGGTCGAGCGGGCGAACTTGGCCCAGTCCTCGCCCGGCGCCGGCTGGAGCAGCGGGCCGTAAAACTCTCGCGCCGGGCCGCTGTGCGCCAGCCGCTCCATAAAGTCCATCGCCCAGAGCATCGATTGAATGTCGGCCGGATCCTCGAGCATGCGCGCCTCGACCCCCGGCACCTCGCGCGGGTCGGCGCTCGCGAGCGTGAGCCGGCCGCGGTTTTTCTGCTCCAACAGGGCCGCCGATATCGGCAGCATGCGCTTGATGCCCTCGATGACCGTCGGGGGGCGCATGACGATGTGGAAGTTGCCGCAGCCGGCGCTCGCGTCGCTTTTGACCACGAGGCGAAAGCGGGGGATGATCCAGTCTTCCTGGAACGCCTGGGCCGCTTCGAAGGTGAGGTAGACGACCGCGTGGTCCTGGTAGTTCTCGCCCACGCCGGGGAGATCGTGAACGGCGCGGATGCCGTGGCGCTTCATTTCCGTCGCCGGACCGATGCCCGAAAGCATCAGGATCTGCGGCGAGTGGTAGACGCCGGCCGTCAGTACCACCCTGTCCGCCAGCGCGGTCTCGGACCGGCCCTCTTTTTCGTACACCACGCCCTCGGCTTTGAGGCCCGCGAGCTTCAGTGAAGTCACCGGGGCATCGGCGATGATTTTCAAATTCGGCCGCGCGCGCGCGGGGTTCAGATACGCCACCGTCGTCGACTGGCGCTTGCCGTTCTTGATATTGTAGGGCGCGAGCGTGACGCCGAGGGCGTCGGGCCCGTTGATGTCGTCGCACAGCGGCAGGCCCAGGCCGACGGCGCTGTCGATGAAGGCTTTGGCCGGTGCGGAGACCGGATCGCCGAACTTGAACGGCCGCTCGACATAGAGCGGGCCGCTGTTCCCATGGAGCGGGCTGTCGGGATAGTCGCGGTCCGACTCGATGCGCTTCATCACCGGCAGCATCTTCTCGTACGACCAGGACGGGTTGCCGAGCCGCGCCCAGGTGTCGAGGTCGTGCTTCGTCGGGCGGAGCACCGACATGACGTTGACCGAAGAGCCGCCGCCCATGATCCGGCCCGCGAGGGAGTAAAAAACGCTTTTGTCGAAGCTCCGCTCGGTCGGATACATCGCCACGTAGGGCGATTCGAGCAGGAGCTTCACCTGCTTGGACGCGTCGGCGACCAGGTCCGGCAGCGGCTGCGGGTCGGGGCCGGCCTCGAGCAGCAGCACCTTCCGCTTCGGGTCTTCGGACAGACGCGCCGCGGCGGCCGAGCCGGCGGAGCCGCCGCCCACTATAATTACGTCGTAATGATCTGCCATAGCATCTCCCGATCCATAGTTTCTAGTTTCAAGTTTCTAGTTTCTGGTTGAAACGAGGCAGTCTCATACTCCTGGTCTAAAACTTGAAACCTGAAACCAGGAACGAGAAACTCATCTTTCCAATTTTGCTTTGAGCCGCCGGGCGAACTCTTCGAGCAAGAGCGCGCCGGTCGCGCGCAGCACCATGTCGCCGAGGATCGCGAGCCGTCCCTTGATCTGGATGTCGGCGCGGTAGTCGAGCTGTGTGCAGCCGTCCGCCCCGCCGAGCTTCACCACGAGCCGCGCGCCGACCGCGCTTCGCGTGACGGAGTCGACGCCGTCGGTCTGCACCACCATCTCGCTCGGCGGAGTGCTTTCCACGATCGTCGAGCGGAAGCTCAATTTGCCCGAGATCGGGCCGACGCTCGCGCCGACCACGCCGTCGAAGGTGCGCGCGTCGATTTGCGTCACCTGCTCCAGCCCCGGCACGCAGGAGGCGAAGCGGTCGATGTCCATTAAAAAATCCCAGGCCTTGTCGGCGGGGGCGGCGATGTCGATCTTGCCTTCGAGGATCACGGGGTTGAGCTTATCGGACTCCGGCGCGCGGGGCAAATCAGGACGGGCGCGCGACGAGGTAGAGCGCCGCGCACTGCTCGCTGCAGAAGTAGTGGCCGCCGCGCAGCATCGCCGCGCTCTTCGGCACGTAGCTCAGGCATTGAGGGTCCTGGACCATCTCTTCGCCCGCGGCGTCGTCGCCCTTCCGGCCGGCGCCGCGCGGCCGCCGGCGGAGCGCGAGGTAGATTTTGAAACCGATATAGAAGAGCAGGAGAAAGAGGAAAAATCTCGGAAACATGAGCGCTTTCGGCGCTAGAGCCGCGCCAGGCTGACTCTCTTATCGTCCTTCACGCCCACCAGCAGCTCCGAGATCGTGGAGCCCAGAACCGGATGGACCACCTGCGGGGCGAGCTCGCTCAGCGGAATCAAAACGAACTTCCGCTGGTGCATTTCCGGGTGCGGGATCTTCAAATTCTTCTTGTTGAGCACGAGCGAATCGTACATCAGGATGTCGAGGTCGATGATGCGCGCGCCCCATTTCTTGCGCACTTTTTTCCGCCCCATGGCCCGCTCGATGTTCTTGAACTTCTTCAGCAGCAGCTCGGGCTTGATCTCGGTCTCGATCTCGATGACGCCGTTGATGTACCATTCCTTGGAGTCGCCGAGCGGCTGGCTTTCGTAAACCGAAGACTCCTTGATGATCCGGGCCTTGGGAATCTTGCCGATTCGCTCCAGCGCCTCGAGGTAGTTCTCGCGTTTGTTCCCGAGATTGGAACCGACGCCTATATAGACCTGATGGGGCACAGCGCTTCCAGGACAGATCCTTCAGGTACTACTCTAGACTTGCCGGTACTACTCTAGACTTTCACCTGCCGGATTCTCTCCGTTACCTCCCTCAACCGTTGTTTGTCCACGCACAGCGTAAAGCGGACATAGCCCTCGCCCGGCGCGCCGAAGCCGTTGCCGGGGGTCGTCACCACGCCCGCCTGATCGAGCAGCCTGGCGGTAAAATCGGCCGAGGTCGATCCCTTCGGCACCGAGACCCAGACGTAAAACGTCGCTTTCGGCTTCTCGCACTCGAAGCCCGCGCTCCGGAGGCCGTCCACCAGGATGTCCCGCCGCTCCTGAAAGACCTTGCGCGAGGGCTCGATCGCCGCGTCGCCGAGCCTCAAGGCCTCGATCGCCGCTTCCTGGACCGCCTGGAAAATGCCCGAATCGACGTTCGACTTGACCTGCGCCAGCCCGGCGACCAGCTCGCGGTTGCCGACGGCCATGCCGACGCGCCAGCCGGTCATGTTGAAGCTCTTCGAGAGCGAGTGGAACTCGATGGCGACTTCCCGCGCCCCGTCGACCTCCAAAAAGCTCATCGGCCGGTAGCCGTCGAAGCCCATCTCCGTATAGGCCGCGTCGTGGCAGACGATGACGTTGTATTTATTGGCGAACTCCACCACGCGCTTGAAGAAATCCCCGTCCGCGACCGCCGCAGTGGGGTTGTTGGGATAGTTGATCCACAGCATCTTGGCCGCGCGCGCGACCTCCGGCGGAATCGCGTCGAGGTCGGGGAGAAAATGATTCTCTTTGGTCAGCGGGAGGTAATAGTTCTTGCCGCCGTTGAACGCCGTGCCGATATGGTAAACCGGATAGCAGGGGGTCGAGACCAGCACGGTGTCGCCGGGATCGACGAAGGCCGTCGCCATGTTGGCGATGCCCTCTTTGGAGCCGATCAGCGAGACGACTTCGGTCGCCGGGTCGAGCTTGACGCCGAAGCGCTTCTGGTACCAGCTCGAAACCGCCTGGCGGTACTCCATCAGGCCGGCGCTGTTGGGGTAGCGGTGGTTGACCGGCTTGCTGGCCCCTTCGACCAGCTTTTCTATAATCGGCGCCGGCGTCGGAATGTCCGGATCGCCGATGCCGAGGTCGATCAGATCGACCCCGCGGGCCAGCGCCTCGCGCTTTTTGCGGTCGATCTCGGCGAAGAGGTAGGGCGGTAACTCGTTGATTCTTTTAGCTTTTTTAATCGAGATGGACAAGTGCTGGCACGCTCCTTAACTGCAAAATGGGTTCGTTGTACCTGTTTTTTCCAATTTTGACAACCGCGTGGTAATGGGCGGTGTCAGAAAACCAGGGGACGGCAGTCTTAAAAGAGGTATCGAAACGATGGAAGAGCTTGATGAGGGACCGCGCTGTCACGCATCGCGCCCCGACTCCCGATAAAGACGGGCGCTCCACCTGATGATAAAGTCGCTTACATGCTTCTTATCCCCGCGTCAACTGCCGGTACTTGACCCGGTGCGGCCGCTCGGCCGCCGCGCCCAGCCGGAGCTTGCGGTCGGCCTCGTATTCCGAGTAGTTGCCGTCGAACCAGACGACCTTGCTGTCGTCTTCGAACGCCAGCATGTGGGTCGCGATGCGGTCGAGAAACCAGCGGTCGTGGGAGATCACGACCGCGCAGCCGGCGAAGCTCTCCAGCGCCTCTTCCAGCGCGCGGAGCGTGTTCACGTCGAGGTCGTTGGTCGGCTCGTCGAGCAATAGGACATTGGCGCCCTCCTTCAGCATCTTCGCGAGATGCACCCGGTTGCGCTCGCCGCCCGAGAGCTGGCCGACCTTCTTTTGCTGGTCCGTGCCGCCGAAATTAAAGCGCGCCACGTAGGCGCGGGAGTTCACCTCGCGGCTCCCGAGCTTCAGCAAATCGACGCCGCCGGTGATCTCCTCCCAGATCGATTTCTTGGGATCGAGCGCGCGGCTCTGATCGACGTAGCCGAGCACGACCGTGTCGCCCTTGCGAATCGTCCCGCTGTCGGGCTTTTCCTCGCCGGCGATCATGCGGAACAGCGTCGTCTTCCCGGCGCCGTTGGGGCCGATCACGCCGACGATGCCGCCGGGCGGCAGCGCGAACGTCATGCCGTCGACCAGCAGGCGGTCGCCGTAGGCCTTGCTGATGCCTTTCGCCTCGATCACGACGTCGCCTAGGCGCGGTCCCGGCGGGATGTGGATCTCCAGGTCTTCGCGCCGCCGCTCGGACTCCTCGGCGAGCAGGTCCTCGTACGCGGTGATGCGCGCCTTGCCCTTGGCGCGCCGCGCCTTGGGCGACATGCGGATCCATTCGAGCTCCCGCGCGAGCGTCTTCTGCCGCTCGCTCTCGGATTTTTCCTCGCGCCGGAGCCGCTCCTGCTTCTGCTCCAGCCACGCCGTGTAGTTGCCCTTGTAGGGAATGCCCGAGCCGCGGTCCAGCTCGAGAATCCAGCCGGCGACGTTGTCGAGAAAGTACCGGTCGTGCGTCACCGCGATGATCGTCCCCGGATAGCTCTGCAAGTGGTGCTCCAGCCAGGCGACCGACTCCGCGTCGAGGTGGTTGGTCGGCTCGTCGAGCAGGAGGATGTCGGGCTTTTTGAGCAAGAGCCGGCAGAGCGCGACCCGGCGGCGCTCGCCGCCCGACAAGAGCTTCACCGGCGTCTCCGGCGGCGGGCAGCGGAGCGCGTCCATCGCCATCTCCAGCCGCGCGTCGAGGTCCCAGGCGTCCTGGTGGTCGAGCTTCTCCTGCACTTTGCCCTGCCGCTCCAGCAGCGCGTTCATCGCCTCCTCGGACATCTCTTCGGCGAATTTGGCCGCGATCTCCTCGAATTCTTTGAGCAGCCCGATCGTCTCCGCGACGGCCTCCTCCACCACCTCGCGCACCGTGCGCGCGTCGTCGATCAGCGGCTCCTGCTCGAGATAGCCGACCGTGTAGCCCGACGAGAGGACCGCCTCGCCGTTGTGCTCCTTGTCCACGCCCGCCATGATGCGGAGCAGCGACGATTTCCCCGACCCGTTGAGGCCGATGACGCCGATCTTGGCTCCGTAAAAATAGGAGAGGTAGATGTCTTTCAGGACGGCCTTCTTGTCGTAGAACTTGCCGACGCCGACCATCGAATAGATGACTTTGTTGGGTTCGGTGCTCATGGGTTGAATCCGCGCGCCTCCGGTTTGGAATCGGGTTAAACACCTAGCTTGTCAGGTTGGCCGGGATAGTGCAAGAAAGACGCGGCCGGGCAGGGCGGCGGCGCGCTAGAATTCCGGGCTCGGGCCGGTCTTAGGCACCGTCAAAACGGCGGCCGGCGTCTCGGCGGCGCGCGGTGCTTTGTGAATGAAGGTTTTGCCGTAGGCGGCGCTCGGCAGCTCGAATGGAGCTAGGGAATATAGGGGTTGAGCAAATTGCCCGGGTAACAGCTAAGGCGTACGGTAAGCCTTTGGAGGAGTTAAGGAGAAAGCGCCGCGGCGAGCAGAACGAGGCGCGGTCGATGGCGATGTATTTGTGTCGGAGCGTGGGTGGGCACAAGCAC
>DASWFA010000642.1:0-2784 GCA_036394475.1 Binatia bacterium | reverse complement strand
CGCGAAGGCCGGGACGTTTTACTTCTCGTCCAGAGCCGGATAGCGCTCGACGACGAAGTCGGGGAACAGATCGCGGCGACGTCCCGTCAAGATGCCGGCGTCACCACGATGTATTTCGGCGAGGAGACCGTCGGCGCGGAGCCAGAGCCCCTGGCGCGCCTGGATTCCGTGATCACGTTCGACTTTGGCCGCGCCAAGGAAGCCCTTTACCCTGCGGTAGACCCGATCAACTCCGGCTCTCGACTCCTGCGGGATGGAAAAGTCGCTCAGGCGCATCAAAAGATAGCCGCGGCGGCGCGCCGGCAGCTCCGCCGCTATCGGGATTTGCGCCCCCTCGTGGACAGCCGGGGGCTGGATCTTCTCCCGAACCCGGAAGACCGGGAAATCGTCGAGCGCGCGCGCCGGCTCGAGCGCTTTCTGACCCAGCCGTTCCATTGGGCGGAACCATGGACGAATCTGCCCGGCATCCATGTCGCGCTCGAAGAAACGCTCGCGGGATGCCGCGCGATTCTGGCGGGCGAGTGCGACGACATGCCGGAAGAGAGTTTCTACTTTGTCGGGAATCTGGATGCGGCGCGGGAAAAGGCCGGAAGCCTTCCATCCGGTTGAATCGCTTCGCCGGATCGATTACAGCGCCTACAGGCTGCCCTGAATCTCCGCCACGATCTCCCGGTTCGGCGCGCCGATCAAGTCGCCGAGCTCTTCTTCCCGCGCGCCGGCAAACCGCGTCAGCGTCCGCTTCTTGAGCTTGCGGATGCGCCGCCGGCTTTCCTCGGCGCGGTCGCGGAGCTCGGAATTTCCCTCGGTCTCCCGGCACAGGAAGTCGAGCGCCGCCGCCGCTCTGCCGCTCTCGTGGCTGAACATGAGGACGTCGATGCCGGCCGCGAGGCAGAGCTCCGCGGTCTGCTCGACGGAATAGTTGTCGCTCACCGCCTTCATCTCCAGATCGTCGCCGAAGACCACGCCGTCGTAGCGCAGCTCGGCGCGGAGGTAGTCGCCGACGATCGCGCGCGAGAGCGTGGCCGGATATTTCGGGTCGAGCGCGGGGTAGAGGACGTGCGCGGTCATCAGGGCTTCCACCCTCTTCCGGCAGGCGTAGTCGAAGGGCTCGAGCTCGATCGCCTGCAGCTCGTCGAGCTCTTTTCTCACGACCGGCAGCTCCAGGTGGGAGTCCTGGGCCGTGTCGCCGTGGCCGGGGAAATGCTTGACGCAGGGGATGATCCCGCCTTCCCGGAGTCCGCGGACGACCTCCCAGCCGAGCCGGATCACTTCCTTGGGATCGGAGCTGAGCGCGCGGTCGCCGATGACCGGATTTTTCGGATTCGAATGGACGTCGAACACCGGAGAGAAGTTCAGGTTGATGCCGACGGCCCGCAGCTCCCCGGCCGCCGCCAGGGCGGCCCGGTAGGCGAGCTCGGCGCTCGCCGTGCGCCCCACGTCGGCGGCGGGCGGAAACTGGGTAAACGGCGGCGGCATCCGCTGGACCCGGCCGCCTTCCTGGTCGACGGCGATGAAAGGGGCGAGCTCGCCGCCGGTCTCCCAGAGCGAACGGCAGAGCGCCAGGATCTGCCGCGGCTCTTTCAAGTTGTGGCTGAAAAGAATGAAGCCGCCGAAAGGATGCTCCTTGAAAAGGCTCCGCTCCTCCGCCGAGAGCTCTTCGCCCGCGACGCCGACCATGAGGAGCTGGCCCAGGTTTTCCCGGCTCGAAGCCATGGAAGCTATTTTATCATAATTCGAGATAAAAGTGTGCGCGCAAAATCCGCCGGCAAAGATAACCTGGACAATTTTCCGGCCTTTGTGTAAATTCGAGAGCCTGGATGGCGCAGAAGAAATACATCGTGGTGGAGGGGCCGATCGGGGTCGGCAAGACGAGCCTGGCGAAGCTCCTCGCCGCCGAGTTCCAGGCGCGCACCGTCTTCGAGACCGTCGAGGACAACCCGTTCCTCTCCAAGTTCTACCAGGACCGCGAGACCTACGCCTTCCAGAACCAGTTGTTTTTTCTCCTGAATCGATACCAGCAGCAGCGCGATCTGATCCAGCGCGAGCTCTTCAGCCAGACGACCGTTTCCGACTACCTGTTCGCCAAGGACAAGATCTTCGCCAGCCTCACGCTCAGCGCCGAGGAGCTCGCCCTCTACCACCAAATCTATCAGCTCCTCGACCCGCGGCTCCCGCGGCCCGACCTCGTGGTCTACCTCCAGGCCCGGCCCGACGTCCTTTACAAAAGGCTCAAAAAGAGAGATAAGAGCTATGAAAGAAGCGTGACCCTGGAGTACCTGACGGAGGTGGCTCAGGCGTACAGCCAGTTCTTTTTTCACTACGACGAGAGCCCGCTTCTGGTGGTGAATACTTCGGAGATCGATTTCGTCGCCAGCAGCCAGCACCTGGCCGACTTGGTCCGCGAGATCAACCGCATGGGCCCGGGCACGCAGCATTACATACCGCTTGGATCCAGATAGACCGGACCGAGACGGACGCCAGCATAAAGACGGCAGCCGGCGCGCGGCAGTATAGCCTTCCGCGGCTGCACTTTTACCATGGCCTTCCGGCTCGCTCCGGAGGGCTTTTTTATTTTGGGGAGGCTGTCGAAGCGATGGCGCAAAAAGTCACCGTGCCGGAGATCGTCAAGATGAAGCAGGCGGGGCGGAAGATCACCGCGCTCACCGCCTACGACTACTCTTTCGCGCGCATTCTCGACGCCGCCGGCGTCGACATCCTGCTGGTCGGCGACTCGCTCGGCGCGGTCGTCCAGGGGCGGGACAGCACGCTGCCGGTCACGCTGGA
>DASWFA010000641.1:0-3496 GCA_036394475.1 Binatia bacterium | reverse complement strand
AAGGGAAAGCCCCCGGCGGGCGCGCGTTCAGCCGCTGCGGCCGCCGGCCAAGAGCAGGTCGGCAAGCGTCGTCAAGAAATAGCCGAGGCTCACGTAGGCGTTCAAATCGAAGAAAGCCTTGTTGATTCGTGAGAGGTCGTTTGGCTTGACCAGACGGTGCTCCCAGAACAGGACCGCGGAAACCGCGGCTATGCCGGCCCAATAAAGCGCGCCCAAACCCGCGCTCACGCCCACCAGCGTCAGGAAAACGATCGTCAAAAAATGAAAGAGGCTCGATAAAGTCAAACTGGTCCGAATGCCGAAGCGGGCCGGAATCGAATGGAGGCCGTGCGTCCTATCGAAGTCGAAATCCTGGAGAGAGTAGATGATATCGAACCCGGCGAGCCAAAAGAGGACCGCCAGACCGAGAAAAAGCGGCACCGCGAGCTCATCGGCGGCGGCGGGCGCCCCGCTGATCGCCAGCCAGGCGCCCACGGGGGCGAGCGCGAGGGCGAGCCCGAGAAAAAGGTGCGAGGCCCAGGTAAATCTTTTCGTCAGCGAATAAAAAAAGACGATCCCGAGCGCCACCGGGGACAGGGCGAAACAGAGCGGGTTCAGCCGGTAGGCGGAGTAGATAAATACGAGCGAGGCGACGACCGTCAAAACCGCCGCCTCCCAGACTTTGACTTCGCCCCTGGGCAGCTCCCACGAGCTCGTCCGCGGATTGAGCGCGTCGAAGTTCCGGTCGGCCAGGCGATTGAAGCCCATGGCCGCGCTCCGCGCTCCCACCATCGCGGCGAGAATCCAGCCGAGGGCGCCGGGCGCGGCCGGATGGCGCGGCCAGGCGAGGGCCACCGAGGCGAGCGCGAAGGGCAGGGCGAATACGGTGTGGGAAAAACGGATCAACCTGCCGTAGGAGGAAATCTTTTCGGAGAGACTCATAGCCTGTTTCGCGCCCGGCGGCCGCGGTCAGATCCCCAGCTTCTCCCAGATCGAGTCGATATATTTTCGGGTTTTTTCGTCCATCAGGATCGGATCGGGCCACTCGCGCTCGAAGCCCTCGGTCTTGAGCTTCGTCGTCGCGTCGATTCCCATTTTCGATCCGTACCCCATGAGCGGAGCGGCGTGGTCGAGCACGTCCACCGGCCCGTCGACGAAGGTCACGTCGCGCCTGGGGTCGATCTGATTGCCGACGATCCAGGCGACTTCCGCGAGATCGTGGACGTTCACGTCGTGGTCCACGACGACGATGATTTTGGTGAACATCATCTGCCCCAGCCCCCAGAGGCCGTGCATGATTTTCCGCGCCTGGGCGGGATAGTCCTTTTTGATCGAGACGATCGCGAGATTATGGAACACCCCGTGCACCGGCAGGTTCATATCGACGATCTCCGGAAAGGTGAGCCGCACGAGCGGCAGAAAGATGCGCTCGGTCGCTTTGCCGAGATAGGCGTCTTCCATGGGAGGCCGCCCGACGATCGTCGTCAGATAAATCGGGTTTTTCCGGCGCGTGACGCAGGTGACATGGAAGGCGGGGTAATCGTCGGCCAGCGAATAGAAGCCCGTATGGTCGCCGAACGGCCCTTCGCGCCGGAGCGGCTCGGCGGGGTCGATGTAGCCCTCTATCACAATATCCGCATCGGCCGGCACTTCGATGTCCACCGTCACGGCCTTGACCAGCTCCACGGGTTTTTTTCGGAGAAAGCCGGCGAAGAGAAGCTCGTCGATTTGATCCGGCAGCGGCGCGGTGGCGGCATAGGTCAGGACCGGGTCGCCGCCGATCGCGGCGGCGAGCTCCATCCGGCCCATGCCTTCCTTTTGCCTCTGGAAGTGGCGCGCCCCCACTTTGTGCTGATGCCAATGCATGCCGGTGGTCCGGGCGTCGAAGACCTGCATGCGGTAGAGCCCGACGTTCCGGCGGCCGCCGCGCGGGTCGCGCGAGAGCACGAGCGGCAGCGTGATGAACGGCCCCGCGTCTCCCGGCCAGCAGGTGAGCACGGGCAGCGCGGTGAGGTCGGGCTCGCGCTCGACGACCTCCTGGCATGGGCCTTCCTTCACGAGCCTGGGGGCGGCGCCGGCCAGGCGCAGCAGGTCCGGCAACAACGCGAATTTCTCGCGCCAGGAGGCCGGCGGCTTCAAATGCGTGAGATGATCGATCTCGCGGGCGATTTCCTCGATCTCGCGGACCCCGAGGGCCATGGCCATGCGGCGGGGCGAGCCGAAGGCGTTGATGAGCACCGGAATGTGTTTTCCGACCACGTTTTCGAACAAGAGCGCCGGCCCGCCGCTTTTCATCACGCGATCGGCGATCTCGGTGATCTCCAGCTCGGCCTTGACCGGATGGGAAACGCGCTTGAGCTCCCCTTCGCGCTCTAGAACTTGAACAAAATCCCACAGGCTGTTATAAGCCATGGTTTAAGAGGCCTCCCCGTATTACCCGCCCCGGGCGCAAGATCAAGTGAGCATCTTTAATCCGAGAGGTGAAGTGAAGTCAAGGATGGAAGCTCGGGACGATCTTTCGACCAAGATAGCCCGGCTGTTTCCCCTCGTTATTCTGCTTCTTACCGTCGGAACCTTCGCCGCCGTATTGCACAACGGGTTCGTCAGCTGGGATGACGATCTCAATATTATAGACAACCCGCATTATCGAGGCCTCGGCCGGTCCGAGCTCGGCTGGATGTTCACCACCCTGTTCCTGGGCCATTATCAACCGCTCAGCTGGGTAACCCTGGGCCTGGATTATCTCGTCTGGGGCGTGGACCCGTTCGGCTACCATCTTACCAGCCTGGTTTTACATGCCGCCAACGCCGTTGTTTTTTACTTTCTCGCGGCGCGGCTGCTCTCGCTGGCTCTTACGGCCGGACGGGACGATTTTGCCGTGCGCATCGGCGCCGCCTTTGCGGCCGTCCTGTTCGCCGTTCACCCCCTCAGGGTCGAGTCCGTCGCCTGGGCGACCGAGCGGCGCGACGTGCTTTCCGGGCTGTTCTTTCTCTCGGCGATTTTTTCTTACATCAAGGCGGCGACGGCGGAAACGGAGTCGGCTTATCGCAAATGGATGGCTTCGGCGGTCGGGATTTATATTTTATCGCTGCTCTCCAAGGCGGTGGGAATGAGTCTTCCCGCCGTTCTCCTGGTGCTCGACGTCTACCCGCTGAGGCGTCTGGAGGCCGATCCCAGGCAGTGGTCGGGGGGAGCGTCTCGGAAGGTGCTCGGCGAGAAAGCGCCCTTTGTCCTGCTGGCCGCGGCAGCCGCGGTCCTGGCAGCGGTTGCGCAGACCGGCGCCATGAAGCCGGTCTCGGAGCACGGGCTTGTCGGCCGTTTGTCCCAGGCGGGATACAGCTTCGCCTTTTATCTATGGAAAACGATCGCTCCGGTCGGACTGTCGCCGCTTTACGAGCTGCCGCCTTTCTTCCGGCCCGGCGACGGGATTTACGTCCTGAGCGGTTTGTCGGTGGTCGCGGCCACTATCGCGCTGGTTGTTTTCCGCCGCCGCTGGCCCGCGGGCCTGGCGGTGTGG
>DASWFA010000640.1:0-6056 GCA_036394475.1 Binatia bacterium | reverse complement strand
CCCGCCGTTTCCGCTCGCGTCGACCAGGGCGATGATCAATCTGGATATGGTCGGACGCATGAAGGACAACAAGGTGACGGTCGCTTCGGTCGACAGCGCCAAGGAGTTCCGCGCCCTGCTGGAACGGGCCGGACGGGCGGCCGGCGGCCTGAACGTCGAGATGAAACCCAGGGGCGGGGCGACGGACCACGTCTCGTTTTACAACGAGCAGGTTCCGGCGGTCCATTTTTACACCGGCATGCACCCCGACTACCACCGGCCTTCGGACAAGTGGGAGAAGCTCAACATCGAGGGCATGGCGCGGGTCGGCGACATGGTGCTGTCGCTCGTCAACGAAATCGCCGCCGCCGGGGAAGGCCTCACCTTCGTAAAACTGCCTTCGTCCCGGGACGGCCGGCCTCCTCCGGCTAAAAATCCTTAAAATGCGGGCTTTTATTATGGCGGGTGGGCCGGAGCTATGGTATGAATGGTAGAGATAACCCCGACCAAGGAGGCTTTAGAGTCATGATCAAGCTGTACCACTCCCCCCAGTCGTCCAACTCGCGCAAGGTAAGGATCGCGCTGATCGAGAAAGGGCTTGAGTTCGAGCGCGTGCTGGTCGACCTCGGCAAGAAAGAGCAAAAAACCCCGGAGTATTTGAAGATCCATCCGTTCGGCCAGGTCCCGGCGCTCGACGACGAGGGCTTCACCGTTTACGACTCCACGGTCATCAACGAGTACCTGGAAGACGAGTATCCCTATCCGCCGCTGATGCCGAAAGACTCCGAAGGCCGGGCGCGGGCGCGGCTCATGGAGGATTTTCGCGACAATCATTTCAATCCCGCGTTTATCCCGCTTTTTCGCGAAATGCGCGCCAAGCCGGAGGGCGAGCGCGACGCCAAGGTGATCGACGGGGCCAAGGCCGAGATCGCCCGCTGCTTCGACCGGATCGAGAAAGAGCTCCAGGGTAGAGAATACCTCGCCGGCGATTTCAGCCTCGCCGACATCGCCTTCATGCCGAACCTCGACGCCATGGAGAAATACGGCGTCCAGGTCGATCCCAAGCACAAGAACACGCTGGCCTGGATCGCGCGCCTCAAGGCCCGGCCGAGCTACGCGGCTTCGGCGCAGTAATTGGAATTGGGGTTTAGGATTGGGAATTGGAGATAAAAGAGAGAGTCCAGCATATCCCAAATTCCTAATTCCCAACCCCTGATTCCTGGCGTCCATGGCCGGTAAACTTATCCTCGCCTGGCTGGTTCATCTCTACAGCGCATCCGGCACCGTCCTCGCCTTCTTCTCGGTCCTCCTCGTCCAACGGGGCGATTTTAAAAGCGCCTTCTGGCTCAATGCGCTCGCCGTCGCGATCGACGCGAGCGACGGCACGCTCGCGCGCGCGGCCCGGGTCAAGGAACGGATACCCTGGTTCGACGGAGCCCGGCTGGAAGACATCATCGACTATCTGAACTACGTCCTGGTCCCGTCTCTGATTCTCGTCTACGCCGATCTGCTGCCGCGGGGCGACGCGCTCTGGATCGCGGCGCTGCCGATGCTGGCGAGCGCCTACGGCTTTTGCCAGAAAGAAGCCAAGACCGCGGATAACTACTTCCTCGGCTTTCCCTCGTACTGGAACATCGTCGTCTTCTATCTTTTCGTCTTGCGGACGCCCGTTTGGCTCAACGGCTTCATCATCCTCGCGCTCTCGGTCCTGGTCTTGGTGCCGATCAAATATATCTATCCGAGCCGCACCGCTGCGTTCCAATGGCTCACGCTGACGCTCGGCGCCGTATGGGGAGTCCTGGTCCTGCTGACGATTTATTACCTCCCCGCGCCGCCGCCCGCCGTCGTCTATGCCTCGCTCGTCTTCCCGGCCTACTACACCGCTTTATCCTTCTGGCTCGCGCGGCCCAAGAGGCCGGCCGAAGCGGCGTGAATTGACCCGCCGGGCCGGTATCGGGTATCATGGCCCACAATGGTGGCGCGGGCGGAACTTTGACTCCGACCGCGCCGGGATGGACGGGGATGGAACAAGATAAATGATGAAAAAAGGAAGCCCGCGGGAGCCCCGCCAGCAGCCGAAGCTCGGCGAACTGCTCGTGCAGGAAAGCCTCGTCACGCGCGAGCAGCTGGAAGAAGCCCTGGCGGCGCAGAAGAAGCAACAGGTCTACATGCCGCTGGGAGAGGTCTGCATCGACCTCAAGTTCATCACCAGGGACCAGCTGAGAAAAATCATCAGCGCCCACAAGAAACGCATCCCGATCGGAGAGCTGTTGGCGAATCTCGGCCTGGTGACGCCGCAGCAGGTCGAAGAATCCCTTCAAGAACAGAAAGCCGCCGGGAAGAAGCTCGGAGAGGTCCTGATCGAGAAGGGATTTCTCACCGAAAAGGCGCTGATCAGCGCCCTCAACATGCAGCTGGGAGTGCCCAAAATCACCCCGCACCCCAGCCTGATCGACAAAAGCCTGCTCAAGGGGGTCAACGAAAACTTCCTCAGAAAAAACCAGGCGCTGCCCGCCTTCAAGCAGGGAAAGGAGCTGACGGTCCTGATGGCCGATCCGCTCAACGAGGCGGCCATACGCGACCTGGAAAAATTCTTCGCCTGCACCATCCAGCCCGCGATCGCCTCGGCGGAGGAGATTCAAAACGCCATCACCCAGTGTTTTCGGATCAACCCGGCGACCGGCATGGCCGAGGAAAAAGTGGAGAAAGATCTGGTGATCGGCCAGACCGACCTTTCCGCCCAGACGGGCGACACCACCATCGGGATCGTCAATTACATCATCTCGGACGCATTCAAGGAGCGGGCGAGCGACATCCACATCGAGGCGCAGGAAAAAGGGCTGCGCGTGCGTAACCGCGTCGACGGGGTGCTCTACCACAAGACCGACCTGCCGCAGTTTCTCGCGCCGGCCGTGATCTCGCGCATCAAGGTCCTCTGCGGCCTCGACATCGCGGAGAAGCGCCGCCATCAGGACGGCCGCATCGAGGCCCGCGTGATGGGCCAGGAGATCGATCTCAGGGTCTCCACCTACGCCGGGGTCTACGGCGAGAGCATCGTGATCCGGGTCCTCCAGCGTCAGACGAGCCTGATCGACCTCGACGCCCTCGGCTTCAGCCCCGCGAACCGGGCGAAATACGCCGCGCTGCTGGAGCACCCGTCGGGCATCATGCTGGTGACCGGTCCAACCGGCAGCGGCAAGACCACGACGCTCTACGCGTCGCTCAGCTATCTCAACAGCATGTTCCGCAAGATCATCACCGTCGAGGACCCGGTGGAATACACCCTCGACGGCATCGTCCAGGGGCACCTCGACCCCAAGCTCGGCCTCTCCTACGTGGACTTTTTGAAGTCGATGATGCGCCAGGACCCCGACGTGCTCATGGTCGGGGAGATCCGCGAGCGCGCGAGCGCGGAAGCGGTCATCCAGGCGGCGCTCACCGGGCACAAGGTGCTGACCACGTTCCACACCGACGACACGGCGGGAGCGCTGCTCCGCATGATCGATATCGGCATCGAGCCCTATCTCATCTCATCCACCGTCGCCGCCGTGCTCACGCAGCGGCTGGTGCGGGTGTTGTGTCCAAACTGCCGGCAGCCGTTTGTTCCGCGCGAAGAGATACTGGCGGCCTTTCTCGTCGACCCCGGCGCGCTGGAATCGCTCACTTTTTACCAGCCCAAAGGCTGCATGCACTGCAACGGCACGGGGTTCAAAGGACGCATCGGCCTGCACGAGCTCTTGATCATCAACGACCCCATCCGCGAAGCGATATCGAGCCGCAGCACCTCCACCCAGATCCGCCTCGTTGCGCGCGAGCACGCGCGTCTCATCTCCATGCGTGAGGACGGCCTCTACAAGGCGACGCAGGGCCTGACGACGCTCGAAGAGATCATGCGCGTGGTGTTCCATCACGAAAGCGACGCCATGACGCCGCGGGGGGTGGCCGAGGTCATTGCGCTCTGCGAGGGGAAAGACGGCGGCGACGCGCGGGCGCCCTGGACGGCCCAGGAGAGCGCGCCCGAGACCCGCAAGCGCGTCGCGCTCGACACCGCGCCCGGCGTATTCACCAGCGGCGACGCGTCCGCGCCGGTTCTGGAGGGCGAGGCCTACCGCGTCCGCTTCGACGCGAACACCGTCGAATCGGAGACCGAGCGCATCGCCGACTTCTTCGAGGCCTACCGGAAGATCAAGGAAAACCTCGGCGAGACGATCGATCCCGAGACGATGGGCGACTTCGCCGACTTCATCGTCGATACCGTCAATCGCCTGAGAACCTCCGAAGGGGCGGCTTTCGCCGAGTTTTCACTCCACGTGCGGGACAACAAGGACAGGATCTTCGTCGAGACGCTGATGCCGCCGAGACAGCCGCCCGGCGGTCCGGCCAGCCTCGAGACCGGGCTGCGCCAGGTCGGCTTCTTAAAATGACGGAGGCGGGGACCATGGCGGAAAAGAAATCGCGCTCCGGGAAGACTCAGCCGGCCAAGCTCGGCGGCGGCGCGCGGCGGGTCGAAGAGGTCGATTTCTCCGAATACATGAAAAAGAAAAGCGCCCACCGGCATCTGGAAGAGATCGACGTGGACCGCTACCTGAAGAAGCGGCGGCCTCCCGAAGACGACTCTTGATTCGCTATTTCCCGCATAACCGGCCGCCGAATTTATGAGAAAACCCAAGCTCTTGATTTTCCTCCTCGCGGCGGGCGCCCTCGGGTTTTACCTGCTCGAGCGGCTGCCCGAACCCGCCCTGGACGCGGCGGCCGAGCCCGAGGCCAAATACATCTTCTTTTTCCTCTCCGACGGCGGCGGCGTCACCGACATGGAGATCGCCCGGATATACAGCCGCGTCGTCCTGGGCGAGGGGCTCGTCGTGCCCGACAAGATCATGAAGGAGGGGACGCTCGGGCTCATCACGACGCACGCCGCGGATTCCCTCACGACGGATTCGGCCGCGGCCGCCACCGCGATGACCGCCGGCTGTAAAGCGAAGATCGGCGCGCTCGGCATCTGCGACGACGGCCGGATTCCCAAGACCGCGATCGAGCTGGCGAAGGAAAAAGGGCTGCGCGGCGGCCTCGTCACGACCTCGACGATTTACGACGCCAGCCCGGCGGCCTTCGCCGGGCACGTCGCCAGCCGGAAGTACTACAACCTCATCGTCGATCAGTACCTGCGCCTGCAGCCCGACCTCTTGCTGGGCGGCGGACGCGACCAGTTTTTGCCCAAGGGCCGGCCCGGCAGCGGCAGGAAAGACGACAAGGACATGATCGCCGCCTTCGCCCAGCAGGGCTACGCCTACGTCGCGGACCGCAGCGAGCTGGCGCGCGCCAGGGGGAGCAAGCTCCTCGGCCTTTTCACCCTCGGCGAAATGAGCTTCGAGCTCGACCGGGACAAGGACAAAGAGCCTTCGCTCTCGGAGATGACCCAGGCGGCGATCAAGTTCCTCGACCGCGACAACCGCGGCTTCATGGTGTTCATCGAGAACGAGAACACCGACACGGCCGGCCATTTGACGGACCTGGCGTCGAAGATCCACGCCTACCGCGAATTCGACCGCTCGGTCGGCCTGGCGTACGAGTTTTATCGCAGGCATCCGCGCGAGACGCTGATCCTCGTCACCTCGGACCACGATTCCGGCGGGGTCGGCTTCACGCTCGCCCTGGAAGAGCCCGGCAGCCGCGACGGAAAAAAAGTCGCCGCCACCGAGCAGGACCTCAAAAAAATCGCCTCGATCTCGATCTCGCTTAGAAAAGCCGCCGACATCCTGGGCCCCAATCCCGCCTCGGACGCCGTCGACCGGCTGATGAAAGACCATTTCAAGGGATTCACGCTGGCGCCGGACTTGAAGAGAATGCTGCTCGCCAAACAGGTGCCGGCCCGGAACCTATACACCGATCCCGTCGTCATGATCCTCGGCCAGATGGTGGCCAACAACACCCAGGCCTACTGGACCGCCGGCGGGCACACCAACCAGCCGGTCTTTGTCGCCGCGCTGGGCGCCGGCGCCGAGATGTTCCGCGGCTACCAGGACAACACCGACTTCGGCAGACACCTCCTCGCGCTGCTAGGCGCGAAGGATTCGAAG
>DASWFA010000639.1:0-3268 GCA_036394475.1 Binatia bacterium | reverse complement strand
CCGGGTCGAAGACTTCGGCCTGGCTGACGACGCCGCCCGTGTTCTCGCCGCCGGCGACCAGGATTTTGCCGTCCTTTAGCTGCGTGGCCGTGTGGCCGCGCCGCTCTACGTTCAAGGATGCGGTCCCGAGCACCTGGGCATGCGAGGCGAATGAAATCGCCATCAGGGCCAGGGCCGCGAGGCTGACCAGAAACGATTTGCCGATTCTCCCGAGCCGCACGAAAACTCTCCTCTAAACTTGTGAAGGGCAACGCTGCCGGGACGCCGGAATTCACCCTCGATGTGTAAACCGGCGACGATAGGTTTTATCGTGAGTCTGAATCTATATAAAGTGTCCCGAGGTCACGTTTACCGGTCTCTTTTGTGACCCCCCGGTCCCAGGTTAGGCGACCGAGGCTTTACCCACCCTGCTGCTTCTTTCAGGTGAGCGAAATGATGGGTGAAATATTGACGCGGGCGGGCGGGCTTGTTATGTTCAGAGGACAAGGGCGAGGGCCGTGAGTGAAAGAAAAAGATTATTTTTAAGCGTCGGCGACGAGGTTTCGCATCAGGGCTATCCCGGCTGGGGACACGGCGTGGTCGCCGAAGTCATGACCTCTTCGGTTCCCGGCGGCACCTGCCTGGTGCGGATTCGTTTCCAGGACGGGCAGCTCCGCACCTTCAGCAACGACATGGACAATCAAAACTGCTGCTACTACTTCGGCGTCCGCCGCTACTGGGACCCCAAGCAGGGCGTCAACGCGCTCAAGTCGAAATTCTTCTCTCTCAAGGGGTGACTCCTATGAAAAAAATCGCCGCCGGACTCGCCGCCTTCGTCTTGCTCGCGCTCAGCGCGCCGCCGCTCCGGGCCGCCGACCCGATCGAGGCCGCCGGCGTGGCCGTCGGCCTCACCGCGGGCAACGCCGTGGTGATTCCGGCCAAGGCGGTCTCCGTCGGCTGGGGGCTCATTTCCGGCGCGCTGTCCTTCGTGCTCACGGGCGGCAACGCGGAGCTCACCGCGCAGATCTGGCGAGACGTCACGGAGGGACCGTACCTGGTCACTCCGGACGTGGCGCTGAAAGCGATCGGCGAGCGGCCCGAGCTGAATAAAAAAAGGGCCGCGCCCGTCGAAACGGGCCCGGCCCCCGCTGATTCCTCCGGCCGCCCTTAGTTTCAGGTTTCAAGTCACAAGTTTCAAGTTCCCGCCATCTCGGACTTGAAACCAGAAACCTGAAACTCTTTTAATTTACCCCGCCAGATTTTTCTTGAAAAAACTCACCGTCCGCTGCCAGGCGTCCTTGGCCGCCTCCGGATTATAGCGCTCGGCGTTCGTGTTGTTGTTGAACGCGTGCTTGGCCCCGGGGTAGACCTTGATGTCCGCCTGCTTGCCGAATTTCTGGAGCGCCGCCTTGAGCGGCTCGACCCCGGGCATGATGTTGGGGTCGTCCGCGCCGTAATTACCCATCACGGCGCAGGGGATGTTCTGAACCGAGTCGAGGGGGTCGGGATTGCGGCCGTAGTACACCACGGCGGCATTCAAGTCTTTGCACTTGGTGGCGAAGTTGAGCGACTGGCCGCCGCCCCAGCAGTAGCCCACCACGCCCACCTTGCCGCTCAGAAAACTCTGCTTCTTCAAGTAGGCGACGGCGCTCGTCAGGTCCTCGACCACCATGTTGCCGGTGATTTTTTTGATCGCCTCGATCGCCTCCTCGGGCGTCTTGAACTGTTCCGACCCGCCGATCGGCGACATCAAATCGACCGCGAGCGCGGCGAAGCCCTCTTTGGCGAACCGCCGCGCGACGTCCCGGATGTGCTCCACCAGCCCGCGATTTTCGTGGATGACGATCACCGTGCCGAGATTCTTGCCGTCCTTGGGGCGGGAAAGATAACCCTTCACGCTCCGGCCCGCCCCCGGGAACTCGACCATCTCCGAGCTGAGCCCGGGATCGTTCGGCTGAACTATGCTCGCTTCCGCCATCGTGCTTCCTCCTTCCAACTAAATCTAATTCGTAACGCCTGATTCCTGTTTTTCTATAGCCGAAAATCCCGGTCGAATCCAGGCCCCGGCAGGGAAAAACCCGAGGCGCCGCGGCCACCGGGCGCGGCCATTCATTTTTACCTTGCGAGGGAAAAATTTCCGGACATCGGATGCGTCGGGCCGGAAGACCCGCATGGAAAGTAAAGGGTTTTTTTCGCTCCGGGCCTTGGCATATTTCTTGGGTAGACAAGAAACCAGGTCATCGTGCCGCTGGGACGATGAATCAGACGATGAATCAAAAGAGGGAGGCTTTATGCTTAACTGGGCGGTAACATTTTTGATCATAGCGCTGATCGCCGGCGTGCTCGGCTTTTCCGGGATCGCCGGGGCCGCGTCGCAGATAGCGTGGATTCTCTTCGTCGTGTTTCTCGTCCTGTTCCTGGTCAGCCTGATCGCCGGCCGCGGACGTCCGCCGGTATAGGTATAAATGGCCGTACGAGGTCCAATGGCTGCATAGAACCGGAGGAACCCATGAAGCCCGCGACCCTGATCGGAATTATTTTAATCGCGCTTTCTCTGCTCTCCTTCGCCTACAACGGCATTCCCTATACGACCCGCGAGAAAGTGATCGACATCGGCCCCATCGAGGCGACGGCTGAAAAGCACAAGAGCATCCCGCTGCCGCCGATCTTCGGCGCCGTGGCTCTGATCGGAGGCGTGGCTTTGATCATCGTGGGGACCAAACAACATTAACAACGTTCTCGACTTCTGCACCTTCCACTTCATCCGCCCGCAAACACACCTATCGCCCCGAAGTCGATGACCGGAGTTCGCTCCGGGCTTCGGCTTCGGGGCCTTGCCTTTTTTGCTGCCGGCAAAAGTTTCGCGCCGCCCAGTTGATCTCCCTCAAGTATCTGCCCGGATTGACGCAACGCTCCGCCGCGCTAGAACAAGACAAGAGAGAGCGCAGCTGGTTAAGAGACTAAAAAATCGAAAGGAGAATCAATCTATGAGAAGCAAGGGTCTCGCTTATATTTCTCTCTTGGCGGGGGTGCTCGCGCTCGCCGGCTGCTCGTCCAGCGCCGGCTCGCGGTCGGGCGGGGCGGCGACTGGAAGGCTCCAGCAGCAAGAGGACTCGCCCAGCGCGCCCAGCAGAAGATCGGGCGACTCCGGCGGCGGGGAAGGCTCCGGCGGCGGCTCCTCCGGTTCTGAGGGCGGCTCCGGTTCCGGCGGCGGGTCGGGCGACGGCGGAGGTGGCGGTGGGGGCGGAGGCGGTGGGGGCGGAGGCGGTGGGGATTCCTAAAAGAAAGC
>DASWFA010000638.1:0-3050 GCA_036394475.1 Binatia bacterium | reverse complement strand
TTCATGGGCGAGGTCATCGGCAACATCAGCTCCCGGCGCGGCAAGATCCTCGGCATGGACGCGCGCGGCACGGCGCAGATCATCAGCGCGCACGTTCCGCTGGCGCAGATGTTCGGCTACGCGACCGACGTCCGGTCGATGTCCCAGGGAAGGGCGACCTATACGATGCAGTTTTCCCACTACGAGCCGGTTCCGCAGTCGATCTCCGAGGAGATCAGCGCGAAAGCCGGCAACCCGATGGAAACGAGACCATGAACGAGAAGATCCGCATTCGCCTGAAGGCTTACGACCACCGGGTGCTCGACCAGTCGGTGGGCGAGATCGTCGAGACCGTGCGCCGCACCGGCGGGCGCGTGGCCGGCCCGATCCCTTTGCCCACGCGCATCGAGCGCTTTACGGTCAACCGCTCGCCGCACGTGGATAAAAAATCGCGCGAGCAGTTCGAGATTCGCACGCACAAACGGCTCCTCGACATCCTCGAGCCGACGCAGCAGACGATCGACGCGCTGGGAAAATTGGATCTCGCGGCGGGCGTGGACGTGGAAATCAAATTACAGTAACGCCATGAACGGATTGATTGGCAAAAAAATCGGCATGACGCAGGTGTTCAGCGCCGACGGCACGGTGGTCTCGGTCACGGTCGTCGAGACCGGCCCGTGCGTCGTGGTGCAGAAAAAAGAGCTCGCCAAGGACGGCTACAACGCGCTCCAGGTCGGCTTCGGGAGCCGCAAGGCCCAGCGCGTGAACAAGCCCGAGCAGGGCCATTTCAAAAAGGCCGGCAAGGGCGCTTTTAAGGTGCTGAGAGAATTCCGCACCGACAAGGTCGCCGACTACGAGCTCGGCCAGGAGATCAAGGCGGCCGATCTGTTCAAGTCCGGGGACTTCGTCGACGTCGCGGGCATCAGCAAGGGCCACGGCTTCACCGGCGTCATCAAGCGCTGGAGCTTCGCCGGCTTTCCCGGCTCGCACGGGACGCACGAGTACTTCCGCCACGGCGGCTCGATCGGCAACCGTTCGTATCCCGGGCGCGTCTTCAAGGGCAAGAGAATGGCGGGCCACTGGGGCGACGAGCGCATCTCGGTGCAGAACCTCGAGATCGTCGAGGTCCGCGCCGGCGACAACCTCGTGCTGATCAAGGGGTCCGTGCCGGGCGCCACCAGCGGCGTGGTGGAGATCCGCCGGGCGGTAAAAAATCCCAAAAAGGCGCAGGCGCCGGTCAAAGAGAAAGAAAAGAAGAAATAGACCATGGCCAGCCAAGTCGTACATCCGGAGCTTAAAGAGGAGATTTTCGGCGTCGCGCTGCGCCCGCACCTGCTGCACCAGGCGGTCGTCATGCAGCAGGCGAACCGGCGCGCCGGCACCGCGTCGACCAAGAGCAAGGGGCTCGTGCGCGGCGGCGGAAAAAAACCCTGGAAGCAAAAAGGCACCGGCCGCGCCCGCGCGGGCAGCTCCCGCTCGCCCATTTGGGTCGGCGGCGGAACCATCTTCGGGCCGACGCCGCGGGATTATTCCTACCGCATGCCCAAGAAGGCGCGCCGCGAGGCGCTGTTGTCGGCGCTCAGCCTCAAGAAAAAAGAAGGCAAGATCATCGTGCTGGCGGCGATCGATCTGGCCGAGATCAAGACCCGGCTCATGCGCCAGATGCTCACCGAGCTCGAGGTGACGAGCGCCCTCATCATTCTCGCCGAAGCCGACGACAAGGTCGCGCTGTCGGTCCGGAACCTGCCGAAGGTCAAGGCGCTCCGGGTCGAAGGGCTCAACGTCTACGATCTCTTGCGCTACGAGCACCTGATCCTGACCGAGGGGGCGCTCAAGCGGATCGAAGAAAGGCTCGCGGCATGAGGGATCCCCAGCATATTATTCAGGCGCCGCTCGTGACCGAGAAGGGGAGCCTGCTCGCCGAGAAGACGAACCAGATTCTTTTCCGCGTCCGGTCCGACGCGAACAAGATCGAGGTCAAAAAGGCGATCGAGACGGTGTTCAAGGTCAAGGTCGTGAAAGTGCGGATGATGCGCTATCTGGGAAAAATCCGCCGCGTCGGCAGGAGCGCGGGCCGGCTGCCGCTGTGGAAAAAAGCCTACGTGACGTTGAAGGAAGGCGACAAGATCGATTTTTTCGGCGGCTCCTGAGCGCGCGTCGACGGTAGATTGAAAAATGGCGATTAAAACTTACAACCCGACTTCCCACGGCATGCGCTTCCGCACCGGCCTCGGCTTCGAGGAGATCACCAAGGACCGGCCGGAGAAAAGCCTGATCCGGCCGATCAAGCGGAGCGGCGGCCGCAACAACACCGGCCGGGTGACCAGCCACCACCGGGGCGGCGGGCACAAGCGCCTTTTCCGGCTGATCGATTTCAAGCGCGACAAGAGGGGCGTGCCGGCCAGGGTCGAGGCGATCGAGTACGATCCCAACCGCTCGGCGCGCCTGGCGCTGCTCTGTTACGCCGACGGCGAGCGCCGCTACATCCTCGCGCCCGACCAGCTGAAGGTCGGCGACGCGGTGACCGCGGGCGAGCAGGGCGTCGATATCAAGCCGGGCAACTGTCTGCCGATGAAGTTCATCCCGGTCGGCACCGTCATTCACAACATCGAATTGAAGCTCGGCAAGGGCGGGCAGATGGTCCGCAGCGCCGGCGCCGGCGCGCAGCTGATGGCGAAGGAAAGCGGCTACGCGCTGGTGAAGCTCCCCTCCGGCGAGCTCAGGAACGTGCTGGCGGAATGCCGCGCGACCGTCGGCCAGGTGGGGAACCTCGAGCAGGAAAACGTCTCGATCGGAAAAGCGGGGCGGGCGCGCTGGTCCGGCAAGAGACCCTGGACCCGCGGCATCGCCAAGAACCCGGTCGACCATCCGCACGGCGGCGGCGAAGGCCGCTCCAAGGGCAATCACCCGATGACCCCGTGGGGCAAGCCGACCAAGGGCTACAAGACCAGGAAGAACCACGCGTCGGACAAATATATCGTCAAACGCAGAGAGGTGAAATAAAAGATGGCGCGTTCGGTAAAAAAAGGTCCGTTCATCGACGAACACCTGCGGCGCAAGGTCGAGCGCAT
>DASWFA010000637.1:0-5855 GCA_036394475.1 Binatia bacterium | reverse complement strand
TGAATGTTGATGCAATTTTCTTTTCCGCCATTCCCGTGAACACGGGAATCCGGCATCCTCGCCCGGACTCCCGCTTCCGCGGGAGTGACGAAAAACTTTAAATTTCTGTGCCTCAGATCGGCGGGCGCCGCTCGTAGAGCTTCGCTTGCTGCTGGTAGGCATAGGCCGCTCGCAAGACCGCCGGCTCGTCGAACGCCTTGCCGACGAGCTGGAGCGCCACCGGTAGCTTCTCCCTCGAAAAGCCGCAGGGGACCGAGATCGCCGGCAGGCCGACGAGGTTGAACGGCGCCTGATATTCCGGCTCCAGATGTTTCCACAGCGTGTCGAGCGGGCCGCTCTCGTCGAAAGTCGGCGCGGGTTTCAACTGGCAGGGCAGGGCGAGAAGGTCGACGCGCGCGAAGACCGCGTCGCATTCGCGCCGGAGCCGGCTGCGCAGCCGCTGCGCCTGAATGTAGTCCCCCGCGCTCGTCAGCAGGCCGACGTACATGCGCGCGCGCGTCGCGGGCGCGCCGTTCTTGATCGTATCCTTCAATTTATGGCGGATCGCGCTGAACTGCTCGTTGTAATAGATCATCGCGTCGGCGAAGGTCGCGAGGCCGAGCGCCGGCAGCTCTACCTCCTCCACGCGCGCGCCGAGCGATTGCAGCTGCTCGATCGCCTTGTCGACGAGCGTCAACACCTCCGAATCGGTGCGCATGCGGCACTCTTCGATATACTTGCGCGGAACTCCGATTCTGAGCCCTTTCACATCCGTCTTCAGCGCCGCCGCATAATTCGGCGCGGGACCTTCTACGGCCGTCGGATCCTCCGCGTCGTAGCCGGCGATCGCCTGGAGCATGTGCGCGTTGTCCTCGACGGTCCAGGTCATCGGCCCGCAGTGGTCGAGCGACCAGGAGAGCGGCGCGAGGCCGCGGCGGCTGACGAGGCCGTAGGTCGCCTTCAGGCCGACGAGGCCGCAGAGCGAAGCGGGGTTTCGGATCGAGCCGGCGGTGTCTTCGCCCAGCGCGCCGAGACAGAGTCCCGCCGCGACCGCGGCGCCGGGCCCGGTGCTCGATCCGCCGGTGATGCGCGAGGTGTCCCATGGATTGCGCGGCGCCGGCACGTCGCCGGGCAGGCTCGACATCGTGAGCTTGCCGAGTATCACCGCGCCCGCGCGCCTCAGCCGCTCGACGGCGGCGGCGTCGCGCGGCGCCTCGGCCTTGTTCCCGCGGATCAGCGCGGGGGCGCCTTTGAGATCGAGCTGATCCTTCACCGCGACCGGAATCCCGTGCAGCGGCCCTTTGTAATCGCCTTTTTGGATCTCGCTCTCGGCGGCGCGCGCCTCGGATAGCGCGCGCTCCGGCATGAGGTTCAAGTAAGCCTTGAGCTCGCCGTCGACTGCGGCGATGCGGTCGAGAATCGCGCGGGTCAGCTCCACCGGCGAGAGTGCGCGCTTCTGGATCAGCTTCGCGGCCTCGTCGATCGTGAGATAGTGCAGCGGTTTTTGATTGGCGGCCATAAATTTATTCCTTCCGCGGCCGGGGATTGAACGTCGGGGCGATCTCCTCGTCGGAAAGATCGAGGGAGCGGAGCTTCTCGAGATTGGCGAGATAGAGATCGAGCACCTCGCCGAAGCGCTCGAAATCGCCTTCCTTCGGCTGCAGGCCGAACTGGTCCAGCAGCGCCCTGATCGTCTGCTCGTTCGATTTCTTCATCGCTTGCTCCTTATGGATAGATAGCCCCGCTCGCGATAGTAGCGCTCCGCGCCGGGATGGAGCGGGATGTCGAGAGGGGCCGCTTCGCTGCCGCGGCAGAACGAAGACATGGGCGGAATTTCCGCCGCGTCGTAGGGGATCTCTCGGTGGATTTTTTCCAGCGCGGCGACGAATTGGTACGCCAGCTCGTCGGGGAAATTCTTATGCGTGACGATCGGCCAGCCGCTGAAATCGACCACCTCGGTGGCGGGATCGAAGTCGCCTTTGAGCCGGCCGCCGCCGAGCGGGGCGCGGGTAAAGCCGTAGCGCGCCAGGCCGGCGAGCGCCTTTTTCGAAAAGGGCAGAAAGACATAGCCGTGCTGGACCGCCACGTCGCCCCACGAGTCGAGCCCCTCGTCGATCACCATGTCGAGCTCGCCGGAGACGATGCCGTCGCGCCGGCGCGGGTTGCTCGGCCGCTCGACCGGCTCGACCACCCCGCCCCATTTGGTCAAGGAGCCGAGCGTGATCCCGTGCGCTTTCAACATTGCGGCGATGGCGAAATCGACGCAGTCGTTGGTCGCCACGGAGGCGCGGAGCGCCGGGCGTTTTTTGACCAGCTCTTCCATCGTGCGGATGCCCAGCTTGGGCGACACCGCGACGACCAGCCGATCCCAGGAAGGAAAGACCGCCAGCGCGCGCATCGGATAGCGCCGGCGAAACGGCCCCTTGCCGCGATACGCCATCGTCGTGATGACCGAAGGATTGATCCAGGCGACGTCGAGCTTTCCCGAGCCGACCAGACGCGCCCCGTTCAAGCCGCTGCACCACGCCGGGCTGACGGCGAAATTGAACGGGTAGGGCGGTCCGGAGGCGCGCCCCGTCCCCGGCAGCTGGACGCTGAGGCTGACGGCGCTCGTGAGGAGCGTCGGCGCGTTCTCGTACATGCCGGCCAGGACGCGCGTCGCGATGCGCGCGCGCATCAGGCTGGCGCTCATCGGCTTGATGCTGCGGTCGTCGTATGCCATGGAAATGAGTCTCCTTGAAACAGCCGAATGGCATAGACCTAGTCGGAAAGAACGGCGCTGTCAACACGCCGCCCTTGACTCGCCGAGCCACCTTCCCGTACTTTGAGCGAGGCGCGTGAACGATCGCAGCGACATACAGCGGGAGCCGGCGGGGGACGGGGCGATCCGGCCATGGGCGTCTCTTCTCGTCCGCGATTTTTCCCTCCTCTGGGTCGCCAGCATTCTCGCCGCGGTCTGCGTGCAGATCCGCAACGTCTCCAACCTCTACCAGGTCTACCATCTTTCGGGCTCGTCGTTTCAGCTCGGGCTCACCGGTTTTTTCCAGGCGCTGCCGCACGTCGTCCTCGGGCTTTTCGCCGGCGTGCTGGCCGACGCTTTCGACCGCAAGAAGGTGATTCTCGCGACCCACATCCTGCACTTGGGGCCGAGCCTCGCGCTCGGATTTCTCACGATGACCGGCGCGATCCAGGTCTGGCACATCTACGTCTTGAGCCTGGTTTCGTCCTTCATCGAGGTCTTCAGCTGGCCGGCGCGCGCCGCCATCGTGCCGGGATTGGTGCCGGCGTCGCACCTGATGAACGCGATCACGCTGACCTCGATGGTCCTGCAATCGAGCTTTCTCGTCGGCCCGGCGCTCGCGGGCATGCTGATCGACCACGCCGGGCTGACGCCGGCCTATTTCCTGAGCGCGCTGCTTCTGGTGCCGGCGATCGCCGGGGTCCTGGCGATGAAGAGCTCCGGCGCGCCGCAGGGCGAGCGGCGCCGCGTGAACATCAAAAGCATGCTCGAGGGGCTCCGGTTCATCATGTCCGAGCGCATCATCCTCTCGCTCTTCCTGCTCGACTTCGGCGTCACCCTGGTCGGCTTCTACCGCCCCATCCTGCCGATCTTCGCGAGCGACGTGTTCCGCATGGGAGCGACCGGCCTGGGCACGCTCTACGGCGCGCCGGCGATCGGCTCGCTGCTGGGCTCGATCGCGGTGCTGATGGCCGGCGATTTCCGGCGCAAGGGGGCGATGGCGGTCGTCGCGGCGATGTTTTTCGCCCTCGGGCTCATCTTCCTGGGAGTTTCCACATGGTTCTGGGTCGCGGTGGCGGCCGTGGTGCTGCTCGGCTTCATGGATTCCATCAGCGTGGCGATCCGGCGCACGGTGGTGCAGTTTCTCGCCCCCGACACCATGCGCGGCCGCGCCGCGAGCCTCATCACCGTCTTCGCCCAGAGCACCAACGCGCTCGGGGCGCTGCTTGCGGGGAGCGCCGCGCAGCTCTGGGGCGCGCCCATGGCGCTGGTGCTGGGCGGCGTCGTGTGCCTGCTCATGATCGCCGGCATCAGCGGCGCGATCCCGCAGCTCTGGCGCTATAAATCGGATTGATCCGAGGCGGACGCGGGCGATGCCGATTCTCCAAGTTGAAGGCCTTTCCAAAAGCTATCGCCAGGCGGGCGGGGAATCGACCGAGGCGCTTCAGAATATTTCCTTTCAGGTGAACGAGGGCGAGTTCGTCTCGCTCGTCGGCCCGTCCGGGTGCGGCAAGACAACGCTTCTCATGTGCATCGCGGGCCTCGTCGCGCCGAGCGCCGGCCACGCCGCCGTCAAGGCGGCGAAGGTCGACGGCCCGCCGCCGAACCTGGTCCTGATCTTCCAGGAATACAACAAGTCGCTGTTCGCCTGGCGCACCGTTTTGGGCAACGTGCTCTTCGGCCTCGAGGCGAAGGGGAGAAGCGGGCGGAAAGCCGGGGAAAAAGCGCGGCGGCTGATCCGCCTGGTCGGCCTGGAAGGCTTCGAGCGCCATTATCCGTGGGAGCTCTCCGGCGGGATGCAGCAGCGGGTCGCGATCGCGCGGGCGCTCGCCTACGAGCCGGACGTACTCTTAATGGACGAGCCGTTCGGCTCGGTCGATGCGATGACCCGGCTCGAATTGGAAGACGCGCTGCTCGGGCTCTGGAAAGAGCTCAGGACGACGATCCTCTTCGTGACGCACGACATCGAGGAGGCGATCTACCTGTCGGACCGTGTCCACGTCCTCGCGCGCCGCCCGGCGCGGGTGATCGCGACGGTGGAAGTCGGGCTCGCCCGTCCGCGCGACCAGGCGGCGTCGCGCGCGGAGGCGGCTTTCATGCGCCTCAGGAACGAGATTTACCGGCAGATCGCGCCGCCACCGTCCGCGGGGCGAGGCGCTTCATGAACTCCGGGCGCGTCAATCTCGCGGGCCTCGCGGTTTTCGCCGCTCTGCTGCTGTTGTGGGAATATGCCTCCCGCTCGAACCCGGAGCTGGAGAGCTACCTTCCGCCCGCGAGCCGGGTGCTGCAATCGCTCTTGCGGCCGGCGTTCGCGCGCGAGCTGCTCGGCCATCTCGCCGACACGCTCGGCCGATTTCTCGCCGGCTACTTTCTCGCCGCTGCGCTCGCGGTCGGCGCGGGCATGATCCTCGGATATTCGCGGACCGCTCACGGACTGTTCGAAGTCCTGATCGAGCTGCTCCGTCCCCTGCCGTCGGTCGCGATCATTCCCGTCGCTATTCTGCTTTTCGGGATCGGCGACGCGATGATGATCGCGGTCACGGTTTACGCCGCGGCGTGGCCGATCCTCCTCGCCACCATCGACGGCGTCGGCGCCATCGACCGGACGCTGATCGACACGGGCAGGACCTTCGGCCTCGGCCGCTGGCGGATTCTCCGCCGGGTGGCGCTGCCGGCGGCGGCGCCTTACATCGCGACCGGGCTCCGCGTGAGCCTGCCGATCGCGCTGATCCTCGTGACTACCGCGGAGATGGTGGCGGGGTCGAGCGGGCTCGGTTATTTCATTCTCGACGAAGAGCGGTCGCTCCGAACCGTCGAGATGTACGCGGGGATCGTCGTGATCGCGCTCGCCGGCTACGCGCTCAACCGTCTTTTCGTCGCGCTCGAGAGCCGCGCGCTGGCGTGGCATCGCGGGACGACGCTCAGGGGGGCGCCGTGAGCCGGGGCGCGGAGTCGAAGCTCCCCGGCGTTCTCGTCCTCGGCGCCGTCCTTTTGGCGTGGGAGACCGCCTCGCGCATGGGCTGGGTGAACCCGCTCTTGTTCCCGGCGATGAGCAAGATCCTGGGAGCATTTTTCGCCCTGGTCTTCAACGGCGACATTCCCGCCCAGGTCCTCGCCAGCATGCGGCGGGCGGCGG
>DASWFA010000636.1:0-3256 GCA_036394475.1 Binatia bacterium | reverse complement strand
TGAGCCGGGCGTCGCAGGCGGGCGCGGCGGAAAATCCCGCCCTGGTGCTCGGCGCGGCGCTGGGAGAGCTGACGCTGGCCAAGCGGGACAAGGTCACCTTCGTCGCTTCGCCGTCGCTCGCGGCGTTTCCTTCCTGGGCCGAGCAGCTGATCGCCGAGAGCACCGGCAAAAACAACAAGGGCATCATTCCCGTCGCCACCGAGCCGCCGGGCGCGCCGGAAAAGTACGGCGCCGACCGGTTTTTTGTCTATCTCAAGCTCGAAGGGGACGACAACAAGCAGCTCGACGCCAAGGTGAAGGCGCTCGAATCGGCCGGTCATCCGGTGGCGCGCATCGACGTGGGGCAAAAAATCGATCTCGGCCAGGAATTCTTCCGCTGGGAGGTCGCCGTCGCGGCCGCGGGCGCGGTCCTCGGCATCCATCCTTTCAACCAGCCGGACGTGCAGCTGGCGAAGGATCTGGCCCGGCAGGCGATGGAGAAAAAAGACGGCGGAGAAAAGGCGAAGCCGAAGGACGAGGCGTCGGTTCACAATCAGCCGGCTTTCCGTGAAGCGGTCTCTTCGTGGCTGGGAAAAAAGAAAGAGCGCGACTACCTCGCGGTGCAGGCCTATTTGAACCCGAACGCGCGGAACAGCGAAGCGCTCGAGACGCTTTGCGTCTCGCTCCGGGACCGGCTCCGCCTGGCGGTGACGCTGGGCTACGGCCCGCGCTTTCTCCACTCGACCGGCCAGCTCCATAAAGGCGGACCCAACTCGGCGCTGGTGCTGCAGATCGTCGACGAGCCGCGCGAGGACCTGCCGGTGCCGGAGACCGACTACACTTTCGGCGCGTTGATCCGCGCGCAGGCGCTGGGAGATTTTATCGCGCTCAAGCAGAGAAAGCGCCGGGCGCTCAGAATCAATCTCGGCGGCGACGCGGAAGCGGGGCTCAAGCAGCTGCTCGACCTTGTCAAGAGTTAATACAGTTTCTGGTTTCAAGTTTAAAGTTTCTGGTCGAGTTTCAAAGCTGGAACCTGAAACTCGAAACCTGAAACTCGAAACTCCGGAGGCGCGTTATGGAACTCGGCATGATCGGTCTCGGGCGCATGGGGGCCAACATGACGGAGCGGCTCCTCGGCGGCGGCCACCGCGTGGTCGCCTACGACCGGAGCCCGGAAGCCGTCCAGCGGGTCGCGGGCAAGGGCGCGGTCGGCGTCGATTCGCTCGAAGCGGTCGTCCAGGCGCTAAAGCCGCCGCGCGCGCTGTGGCTGATGGTGCCGTCCGGCGATCCGGTGGACCAGACGATCTCGGCGCTCACTCCCCACCTACAGCCCGGCGACTCGATCGTCGACGGCGGCAACAGCAACTATAAAGATACGCTCCGGCGCTCGGCCAAGCTCAAAGAGTCCGGGCTCCATTTCATCGACGCCGGCACCAGCGGCGGCATCTGGGGACTCAAGGAAGGCTACAGCATGATGATCGGCGGCGACCCGGAGCCGGTCGGGCGCCTCACGCCGGTCTTTCAAACGCTGGCGCCCGCGCCCGACAAGGGCTGGGGGCGCGTCGGCCCCAGCGGCGCGGGCCATTTCGTCAAGATGGTGCACAACGGGATCGAATACGGCCTCATGGAAGCCTATGCCGAAGGGTTCGCCTTGATGCAGCGGAAGAAGGAGTTCCATTTGAACCTCCATCAGGTCGCGGAAATCTGGCGCCACGGCAGCGTGGTCCGGTCGTGGCTGCTGGACCTGATCGCCGAGGGGCTCAAGGAAAATCCGGATTTGAGCGGCATCAAGGCCTTTGTCGAGGATTCCGGCGAGGGGCGCTGGACCGCCGCCGAGGCGGTGGACTTGGACCTCTCCACGCCGGTGATCACGCTGTCGCTCCTGCAGCGGCTCCGCTCGCGCGACTCGGACTCGTTCGCCGACAAGCTGCTCGCCATGATGCGGCACGAGTTCGGCGGGCACGCGATCAAAAAGGAATAGCGCATGGCCACCAACGGGGCAAAAACGCCGGGCGTTCTCGAGCCCTGCGCTCTGGTCATCTTCGGCGCGACGGGCGACCTCGCCAAGCGGAAGCTCATGCCGGCCCTGTACAGCCTGTACGTGCAGCACCGCTTGCCCGAGCGCTGGTTCATCGCCGGCACCGCGCGGAGCCAGATTTCACACGAGGAGTTCCGCAACCTCATGCGCGAGGCGGTGCGCGAATTCGCCCGCGGCGGGCTCTCCGACCCCAAGGCGTGGGACCGCTTCGCCGCCAACCTCTACTATGTGCCGGCCAATTACCGCGAGCCGGAAAGTTATCTCAGGAAAAAAGAGGCGCTCTTTCAGCTCGAGCGCAAGTACGACACCGGCGGGCGGAGGATTTTCTATCTGGCTATCCCGCCCGACCAGTACGCGCCGGTGGTGCAGCAGCTCGCCGTCGCCGGCCTGGCGGGCCGCAACCCGCCGAGCGGGGCCTGGACGCGCGTCGTCATCGAGAAGCCGTTCGGCACCGACCTCGAGAGCGCGCGGGCGCTCAACCGCCAGCTGCACGAGGTCTTCGACGAGAGCCAGATCTTTCGCATCGATCACTACCTCGGCAAGGAGACGGTCCAGAACATCCTGGTCTTCCGCTTCGGCAACGCCGTTTTCGAGCCGATCTGGAACCGGCGCTACGTCGACCACGTCGAGATCACGGCGGCCGAGACCGTCGGCGTCGAGAGCCGCGGCGCCTATTACGAAGAGGCCGGCGTGGTGCGCGACATGTTCCAGAACCATCTGTTGCAGCTGCTCTGTCTGACGGCGATGGAGCCGCCGGTCGCCTTCGGGGCCCATTCGGTGCACGACGAAAAGAGCAAGGTGCTCCAGGCGATCCGGCCGATCGCCCCCGAGGAGGCGGACCGGCTGGCGGTGCGCGGGCAGTACGCGGCGGGAATCGTCAACGGGAAAAAAGTGCCGGGCTATCGGGAAGAGCCCGGCGTCGATCCCCGCTCGAAGACCGAGACCTACGCCGCGCTCAAGCTCTCAGTGGACAACTGGCGCTGGGAGGGCGTGCCGTTTTATCTCCGCTCCGGCAAGCGCCTGGCCAAGCGGGTTAGCGAGATCGCCATCCATTTCAAGAAGCCGCCGCTGATGTTCTTCGAATCCTGCCGCGCCGTCGAGCAGCTGAACTCCAACGTGCTGGTCATGCGCATCCAGCCGGACGAGGGCATCGAGCTGACTTTCGAGGTGAAGCAGCCGGGGCCCGAGATCTGCGTCGATTCGCTCAAGCTCGACTTCGAATACGAAAAGGCGTTCGGG
>DASWFA010000635.1:0-1903 GCA_036394475.1 Binatia bacterium | reverse complement strand
GCGCCGCCCGCGGGCGACGCCAAAAAGCCGGCCGCGCCCAAGGCGACGCCGGTCTCGACGGCGGCCGCGCCGCCGCCAAGCAAGGCGCCCGCCCGGCCGCCGGCCGAAAAAGGTCCGGCGATCGAGATCGCCGAGATCGTCGTCGCCGACGGCTTCGCGCGCTTCATCGACCGCACCGGCGAGCCGCCTTATACCGAAGAGCTGTCGCGCCTGGCGATCAATATCAAAGGCCTCAGCAACGCGCCGGGGAAAAAGGGCAAGCTCACCCTGCAGAGCGTGATCGGCGCGACCGGGGCGCTCGAGCTGAAAGGCGACATCGCGCCGCTCGGCGAGACGCTGTTTCTCGACCTCGACGGCGAGCTCAGGGACTTCGCGATCCCGCGCGTCAACCCCTACACCGACCGGCTCCTGTCCTGGATCGCGCGCGACGGGCGGCTCGGCACTAAAGTTCACTTCAAGCTCGACGGCGACAAGCTCGACGCCACGAGCGAGATCGTCGTCGGCCGCCTCGACCTCGTCCAGGCCGCGGCCGACGACAAGGTGAAGGACAAGATCGGGCTCCCGCTGGGGCTGATCGTCGCGCTGATGAAAGACGCGCGCGGCGAGATCCGCGTCAACGTGCCGATCGCCGGGAGCCTCAGCGCGCCCCAGTTCAGTCTCAGCGAGGCGATCTGGACGGCGGTCCGCAATGTGCTGGTCAACGTCCTCGCGGCGCCCTTCCGCCTGATCGGCCGGATGTTCACTTCGGACGACAAGATCACCGGCTTCGCGGTCGACCCGATCAAGTTCGAGCCCGGGAGCGCCGCGGTGGGCCCGGCGGCCGACGAGCAGCTCAAGGGCGTGGGGGAATTTCTCCGCAACTCGCCGTACGTGCGGCTGTCCCTCGCGCCGGTCGCGAGCGAGGCGGACATCCTGGCGCTCAAGACCCAGGAGGTCGCCGCGCGCCTCCAGCGCATCCAGCGCGAGGAGCGCTACGCCAATCTGCCGCAGGCGGCGCAGGCGGTGTTCATCAAACGATTTCCCGGCCGCAAAGTCCCCGAGAACGGGGTGGACGGCATCGTGGCCGCGTTCCGCGACGTCGAGCCGCGGCCCGACGGGCCGGCGCGCGCGCTCGCCGACCGGCGCGTCGAGGCGGTGCGCGAGCGCCTGGGCTCGTCCGGCGCCGAGGCGAAGCGCCTGGAGCGGGCGGAGAAGAGCGCGCCCGACGACGCCAAGGGCGAGGGCCGGGTCGAGTTCTCGATTCTACCGTGAGTCACGCCGCGCTCATCATCGCCGGCGCCGGGATTCTCGCCAGCGGCGCGGCGGCGTTCTATCTAAAAAGCCGCGCGCCGCGGCACTACTGGCTGTTGGGGCTCGCCGGGCTGTTTCCCGCCTGGCTGTGGGCTTTTCTCACTCTCATCGAGCCGGCGACCCGGAGCGCGGTGGAGGTTCCGCTGCCGCCGCGCGCGCTTTTTTCCTCCTCGGCGGGACTCCTCGGCGTCATCGCGACCGACTACCTCTTGCGCACGCTGCCCAAATCGGGCCGGGTGCTCAAGCCTTTCACCTGCTGGATGATGGGATGGATCGCGCTTGTCCCCGCGTGGCTCATCGCCGCGACGGGACTTTAACGGGGAGGCATTTCTTTCCTTCAATGTCCAGAAAAGTGCAATCCACGTACAATTAGCCGGCATTTTTCAGTGCCGGGCACGCCTCAAACCTTAGAATTAGACTCTTTCTATTGCGGGGCGGCGGTCGCTAACAAGAGATACGCCGAATTCTGTCTGGAGATGCACAAGATGGGAATGATCCGGAGCGAAGAAGCCAAAGGCCCGCCTGCCGGAGCCACGAAATAAATCCTTCCGGAGCGAAGTCTTTGCTTAAACTATTTATTGCGCGATCTCGGCGGTGAGCGTGACCGCGGAGC
>DASWFA010000634.1:0-4267 GCA_036394475.1 Binatia bacterium | reverse complement strand
AAATCCACTCAAGACGACCAGCGCCGGCTCGACTACCTGGCCAAGGTGACCGGGAGGGCGAATTATCTGGCCGACATGAAAATCCCCGGCGCCTGCCACGGGAAAATCCTCCGCAGTCCCTACCCGCACGCGCGTATCGTCCGCATCGACGCGTCGAAGGCGCTGAAAATTTCCGGCGTGGTCGCGACGCTCACGCGCGACGATATTCTGGGCCATCCGGGCATCGATCCCTATTACGGGCCGGTGTTCAAAGACCAGACGATCGTCGCCGTCGAAAAAGCGCGCCACGTCGGCGACCCGGTGGCGGCGGTCGCGGCGCTCGACGAGGACGCGGCGGAGGCGGCGCTCGCCGCGATCGAAGTCGACTACGAGGAGCTGCCGGCGATCACCGACGTGCACGAGGCTCTCGGGAAAAACGCGCCGCTCGTGCAGCAGTCGATCCGGCTGCCCGAGTCCGGCTTCGCCGATCTGGCCGAGCTCAAGCCGGTCGAGGGCACCAACATCTGCACGCACTTCAAGCTCAACAAGGGCGACGTGGAGAAGGGCTTCGCCGAATCCGACCGCATCTTCGAGGACACCTTCACGCTGCCGGCAGCCCAGCACGCCTTCCTCGAGCCGCACGCCTGCATCGCCGCGTTCGAGGGGCGGCGGCTGACCGTCTGGTCGACGACGCAAAACCCGTTCGTCGTCCGGACGCAGCTCGCGAACATCTTCAGGCTCCCGGTCGCGCGCGTGCGCGTCGTCGTGCCCTACCTCGGCGGCGGCTACGGCGGCAAGGTCTATCCCAAGGTCGAGCCGATCACGGTGGCGCTGGCGCAGAAGGCCGGCCGGCCGGTGCGCCTCGTGCTCGCGCGCGAAGAGGTCTTCCACACCATCACCAAGCACGCCGCGGTGATTCGGATGAAGACCGGGGTCAAAAACGACGGCACGCTGGTCGCGCGCGAATGCGAGGTGCTGCTCGACACCGGCGCCTACGCCGAGATCGGCCCGCGCGTGGCGAAAAAATCCGGCTACACCGCCGCCGGGCCGTACCGGATCCCGCACGTCAAGATCGACGCGATGTCGATCTATACCAACAAGCCGCCCGCTGGCGCGTTCCGCGGCTTCGGCGTCTCGCAGTCCGCCTGGGCGCACGAGTCGCAGATGGACATCATCGCCGCCGCGCTGAAAATAGACCCGCTGGAGCTGCGCCTCAAAAACGGCTACGACGAGAACGACGCGTTCGTCACCGGCGAGCGGCTCGCCGACATCGGCTTCAAGCGCTGCCTTACCGAAGTTGCGCAGGCGATCGGGTGGGACGAAAAATCCGCCGCGCCCGCGGATAAAAATGTGCGCCGGGGCAAAGGCATCGCTTGCCTCATCAAGGCGACGATCACGCCGTCGATCTCCTCTGCCGTCGTCAAGCTGAACGAGGACGGCAGCGCCTCGGTCTACGCCGGCACCGTGGAGATGGGACAGGGCTCGGAGACCACGCTGGCGACGATTGCCGCCCGCGAGCTCGGCGTTACGCTCGGCGACGTTCAGGTCCTCGGCGTGGACACGGACGTGGTCCCCTACGATTTGACGACCTCGTCCAGCCGCTCGACCTTCCACATGGGCAAAGCGGTGCAGCTCGCCGCCATCGACTTGAAAAACCAGCTCAAACAGATCGTCGAGAAGGACTACGGCATTCCGCCCGAGCGCATCGAATTTGCCGCCGGCAAGATCCGCCTGCCGGAATCCGTGCTCGAATACAAAGACGTCATGTTCAAGCGCTTCGGCATGCCGGGCGGTACGCTGGTCGGCCAGGGGCAGGTGAAAACCAAAACGATCGACGAGCGCGGCGAGAAGAGCACGTCGGCCTTCTGGTTTTTGGGCGCGGGGGCGGCCGAGGTGGAAGTCGATGTAGAAACCGGCAGGCTCAAGCTCGTCCGCTACGTCACCGCGGTCGACGTCGGCAAGGCGATCAGCGTTCTCGGCTGCCGCCAGCAGCTCGCCGGCGCGGCGATCACCGGCATGGGCCAGGCGCTGTTCGAGGAGCTGGTCTACGAGAATGGGCAGCTGATCAACCCGAATTTCGTCGACTACGTGATCCCCTCGCTCGGCGACATGCCGGCGACGATCGAGTCGATCCTGGTCGAAGTGCCGCACAAGGACGGGCCGTTCGGCGCCAAGGGGATCGGCGAGACCGCGCTCATCCCGGTTGCGCCGGCAATCGCCAACGCCGTCTTCGCCGCCACCGGCGCGCGCATCAAGGACCTGCCGATCAAAGCGGAGAAAATTTTCCTCGCCCTCGAAGAGATGCGGGAGACGAACCGATGAAGCCACATTTCCTATCGATCGCATGTTTCCTCGCCGCCCTTTTATTTCTCTCCGCCTGCGAGCCGGAGCAGATCCGCAGGAACGACGATATCCTCCGCCGGCAGGAAGAGGAGTTGCGCCAGCTCCGGGAAGAGAAGAGAAGGATGGAGACCGGCGAGAGACGGACCGACGCCGGGCGGGAAGAAAGGCGGCGGGACGGCGACTGCAGCCGCGCCTTCCGGACCTTCGAGCAGGCTCAGGCCGCGCGCAGCCCGGCGGAGGCAGCGGCGCTTTACCGTGAAGGTCTCGATCTCTGCCCGGACGACGAAGTCGCGCACTACGAGCTCGGCAGGATCCTCGCCGACATGGGCCGGCTCCAGGAGGCGCGCCGCGAGTTCGAGACGGCCCTGCAGATCAATCCCAACTTTCAGGGCGCGCGGCGGGAGTTGGATCTCTTAAATAGATAGTTCATTGGTTGAAGGTTGCAATGAAGGCTCAAAAAGGCCCCAAATGAAAACGGTTATTTTTTTGCTGCTGGCGGCGTTCTCCGCTTTCGACGCTTTCGCGATCGACGAGAAGAAGCTCGTCGACATGACCTATCCCTTTTCCGAGGAGACCCAGCACTGGCCGACGGCGCGGCCGTTCAAGCTGGAAAAGCACACGGAGGGCGTGACGCCCGAGGGCCACTGGTACGCGGCCTACGACTACAGCTCGGCCGAGCACGTCGGCACGCACATGGACGCGCCATTCCATTTCGCCGAGGGCCAATGGACGGTCGATCAGGTCCCGCTCGCCAAGACCATCGCGCCCGCGATCGTCGTTGACGTGCGCCGCCAGGCCGAGGCGGACGCCGGCTACCGCCTCGCCGTCGCCGACCTCCGCGCCTGGGAGAAGCGCCACGGAAAAATTCCGCCCGGCGCGATCGTGCTCATGCACAGCGGCTGGGGTCGGTTCTGGAAAGACCGGAGTAAATTTTTCGGCTCCGACCAGCCGGGGGACGCGGCCAATCTCCGCTTCCCCGGCTTCTCCAGGGAGGCGGCCGAATTCCTCGTGGGCGAGCGGAAGATCGGCGCCGCCGGCACCGACACGGCGAGCATCGACTACGGCGCCTCGCGCGACTTCATCGTCCATCAAATCTTCGGCAAGGCGAACGTGCCGATCTTCGAAAACGTCGCCAATCTCGACAGATTGCCGGCCAAGGGCGCGACGGTCTTCGCCGCGCCGATGAAGATCCAGGGCGGGACGGGCGCCCCGCTCAGGATCTTCGCGCTGCTGCCCTAGCGCGCCGCCGTGTCGGCCGCAGCCGCGGGGTTCAGCGGGTCCGGAATAATTCCCCGCTCGATAAGAATCGGCCGGGCCGCCTCGCGGAGCCGGGGCAGATGCCGCGCGAACCAGAGGCCGGCGGCGGCGCAGCAGAAGCCGCCGGCGGCGACGACGAGCGGCGCGCCGGCGCGGTCGGCGAGCCAGCCGGCGAGCAGGCTCCCGAAGGGCGCCATGCCCACGAGCATCATGGAAAAGATGCTCATGACCCGCCCGCGCATTTTGTCGGCCGCCAGCGCTTGCAGGAGCGTGTTGCAGGCGGCGATCAAGACCATCCAGCAGAATCCGACGCCCAGCAGAATCACGAGCGAGAGCCAGAAAACGCGCACGGCGGTAAACAGGGCGAGGCCGAGGCCGAATCCGACCGTGGTCGCGACGATGATTTTTCCCAGCCCGCGGAGCTCGGTCCGCCGGGCGAGAAACAGCGCGCCCGAAAGCGCCCCGAGACCGACCGAGCCCATCATCAGACCGAGCGCGTCGGCGCCGCCGCCGTGCACCTTGCCCGCGAAGACCGGCATCAGCGTCATGTATGGCATGCCGAGTAGCCCCACCGAGCCGAGCAGCAAGAGGAGGGTGCGTATCGGCGAGGTGCGCCGGATGTAGCGGATGTCCTCGGCCAGCGAGCGGCCGACCGAAAGGTGCTGTCTCGCCGCGCGGCCGGCGCGGG
>DASWFA010000633.1:0-3648 GCA_036394475.1 Binatia bacterium | reverse complement strand
TCCCGTTGCGATTCGATTTTCTACGACTTGACGTTTTCTTCATAGTCTTTTCGCTCTCTTCTTGTCGCCCTTCTCGCCGTAAAGATTCTAACGGATTCGCCTTGTGACGTAAAGCACACGACCAGCAAACGCTCGCTCATTGAGCGGCCAACGATAATTTCGCGGTGCTCTTCGGTGGAGTGCTCCTCATCGTCGAATATTAGGGAGAGAGGATCGGCAAAAACCGTTAGAGCCTCCTGAAACGACACTCCGTGTTTGGAGATGTTCGTAGCGGCCTTCCTTCGGTCCCATTCGAATTTCAGACTCATTGTGAGCAGTGCAACGTAACACGCTCGTAGCGCGCCCGTCTATTGGAAAGAACAGGAATTAGGCACCTCTAAGAGCCAGAATTTTCTCGACCTTCCCCCCCACATCCTCCGCCCCCATCAAATCGCTGATAATCGCCGCTGCATCCGCCCCGGCCTGCCAAACCTCTTTCACATTGCCCTCGTTGATCCCGCCGATCGCGACCACGGGAATCTTCACCGCCCGCTTGATCTCCCGCAGCATGTCCAGGCCCCGCGCCGCGTAGCCGGTGTCCTTGGTCGTGCTGCCGAAGATGGGGCCGAAGCCGATGTAGTTCGCTCCGCCTGCTTCCGCTTCCCGCGCCTGATCGACGTCGTGGGTGGAGATGCCGATGATGAATGTATCGCCGAGGATTTTGCGCGCGGCTTTTAGAGTCAGGTCGTCCTGGCCGAGGTGGACGCCGTCGGCCCGGACGGCGAGCGCGACATCGACCCGATCATTTATGATGAGCGTCGCGCCGGCCCGGCGCGTCAGCTCGCGCGCTTCTTTGGCGCGAGTAAAAAAATCGCCGGGAGACTCTTCCTTGGCGCGGAGCTGGACGAGCTTCACCCCGGCGCTTAAGAATTCGCGGAGAATCTCCATCGGCGCGCGGGCTTTGGCGAAGCCGGTGTCGAGGATGGCGTAGAGAGGGGAGGGGAGGGGACGGTCAGGCATAGGTTAAGATTATACAGACTGGATTCCCGTCCTTCGACTGCGCTCAGGACATGCTTTCGCGGGAATGACGTTGGTGGTGATTCAACCTCTTCTACCAATCTAACCGTTCGCGCCGAGCCCGTCGACTTTGCTCAGGACAGGCCCGTCGAAGCGCCCTCGGCGCTAATCTTCCTTCTTGACGGCGATATGCAGCTCGGCGATTTTTTTCCTGAGCGTGTTTCGATTGATGCCGAGAATCTCGGCGGCGCGGATCTGGTTGCCGCCGGTTTTTCTGAGCGTCAGCTCGATCAGGGGCCGCTCCACCCGCTCGATCACGAGCGAATAGAGGTTGTCCACGTCGACGCCGCGCGTGCGCTGGAAATAATCCTCCAATTTATGGTGGATGATCTCCTCCAGCGAGAGGTGGTCCACGGCGGGCGTGGACTCGCCGGCCGGGCCGCCGTGAAAAGTAAAGTCCTTGGGAAAGAGCACCGAGCCGGCGGAGAGGACGGCGGCGCGGATGAGCGCGTTCTCCAGCTCGCGCACGTTGCCGGGCCAGGTGTGCTCCTCCAAAAGCTTCACGGCCTCGGGCGAGATGCCCGAGACGCGCGTGACCATCTCGCGGTTGATCTTGTCGATGAAATAGCCGACGAGCTGCGTGATGTCGCCGCGGCGCTCCCGGAGCGGCGGCAGATAGACCGGGATCACTTTCAGCCGGAAGTAGAGGTCTTCGCGGAAGCGCTTTTCCCTCACGGCGCGCTCCAGGTCCTGGTTCGTCGCGGCGAGAATGCGGGCGTTGGCCTTGAGAACGTCCCGGCCGCCGACGCGGCTGTACTCGCGCTCTTGCAGCACGCGCAGCAGCTTGGTCTGAAGCTCGAGCGGGATGTCGCCCACCTCGTCGAGAAACAGCGTCCCGTCCTCCGCCAGCTCGAACTTGCCGATGCGCCGCTCCAGCGCGCCGGTGAAGGATCCCTTCTCGTGGCCGAACAGCTCGCTCTCCAAAAGCTCCCGCGGGATCGCGGCGCAGTTGACCGCGGTGAAGGGCTTGTTCCAGCGCGGCGAGTTGTAGTGGATCGTCTTCGCCGCCAGCTCTTTCCCGGTGCCGCTCTCGCCCTGGATCAAAATGCTGGCGTCGGTGTTCGCCACCTGGCCGATGATTTTATAGACTTTCTGCATCGCCGGGCTGGTGCCGACCATGTTGCCCGGCTCGTAGCTTTTTTTGACCTCTTTTTTGAGCTCGTGAAAGTCCTGCACGAGCTTGCGGCTCTCGAGCGCGCGCTGGACCAAAAGCGAAATCTCCTCCAGGTCCCACGGCTTGGTGACGTAGTCGAACGCGCCGTTCTTCATCGCCTCGATCGCGTTGCGCATCGTGTTGCGCCCGGTGACGATGATGATCGACGCCGTCGAGCCGCCCTCCTTCGCCTCTTTGAGCAGCGTGAGCCCGTCCACGTCGGGAAGGTTGATGTCGATCAGGCAGACGTCGAAGTCGTTTTCCTTGAAGGCCGCCTGCGCCAGCCGGCCGTTCGGCACCGTCTGCACCCAGTAGCCGTCGTCCTCCAGGGCCTTCTTGAGCACCCGGCGGTGGGATTCTTCGTCTTCGACGATCAAAAGCTTGCCGCGGTTCATAAAAATTTTAATGCAGGCCGTTGAAAACGCCCATAGGCCGCAGCCGGGCCGGAAGCGTCTCTCCGGCCGATGCGATACGCCGGTGTTACGCTGTAACCGAGTGGTAAAAATGTGTCCGGGCTGCGCTTGCGGCTGCTCGTCCCACGCATCGGCCTTCGCGTCGCTCCCGGCCCGGCGTTACGATGGTTGTGCTCGGCCCGCATCGCGTCAACGTACTGGAAAAAGTACGCCTCCGCTCGCGGACCTTCGCACGCCTCGCCTCTGGGACGTTTTGACCGGCCTGGAAGAAGACAGAAATTCAAATCCAGGTAATACGATACGGAAAGCCATCTTTATTCCGCCACAAGAAGCGAGACCTTGAAGCTGGCGCCGGCGCCCTCCCGGCTGTCCACCCGGATGAGGCCGCCGTGCTCCTTGACGATGCGGTAGCAGACCGCCAGACCGAGGCCGGTGCCGTTGTTTTTGGTCGAGAAGAACGGCGAAAAAATATTAGGCAGGTCTTCCTCCTTGATCCCCGGCCCGTCGTCCTCGAAATCGACCCAGATGAATTTTCCCCGCCGGCGCCCCGGCTCGCGGATGTGGAAATCGGTCTCCATGCGGGTCGTGACCGTGAGGGTCCCGCGGCCGTCCATCGCCTGGAGCGCGTTCTTCGCCAGGTTGAGAAACACCTGCGTCAGGCGGTTGCGGTCTCCATGGATCGGCGGCAGGCTGGGGTCGAAGTTCTTCCTGACGGCGACGCTCCAGTCCGCGACCGCCTCCCGCTCCAAAAGCAGCACCTCGTCGAGGATCTCGTGGATGTTGACCGCCTCGAAGTCATAGGCGGCCGGCTGGGACAGGTCGAGGAGCTGCTCGATCAGGCGGTTCACCCGGTCGACCTCGCGCACGACGATGTCCGCGTACTGGCCGAGCGACGGGTTGTGGCTCACCTCGCGCTTGAGCAGCTGCGCGGCGCCTTTGATGCCGCCGAGCGGGTTTTTGATCTCGTGCGCCAGGCCGGCGGCGAGCGTGCCCAGCAGCGCCAGGCGGTCGGCGCGCTGCAAGTCT
>DASWFA010000632.1:0-7013 GCA_036394475.1 Binatia bacterium | reverse complement strand
CTCAGCGCAGGCCGCCCGTGATCAGCAGCGTTTCGCCCGTGATCCAGGACGAATCGGACGAAGCCAGAAAAACCGCCGCGGGCGCGACGTCCGACGGCTGGCCGATGCGGCCGAGCGGTGTCTGGGACACCGCTTGTTTCTCGAAATCGCTTCCGATGAGCCCTGCCGCATGCACTCCTTCGGTTTCTACCACGCCGGGATTGATGGCGTTTACGCGGATCTTGCGCGGCCCGAGCTCGTTGGCGAGCGCCTTGGTCACGGTATCCACCGCCCCTTTTGTCGCGCTGTAGACCGCCGCCGTCGCGGGGGCCTTCGTGCTCGCCAGGGAGCTAATGTTGACGATGCTGCCGCCCTCGGCGCCGAAATACTTGACCGCCTGTTGGGAGGCGAGGATGAGCCCCAGGACGTTGACGTTGAAGTGCTTGTGGAAGTGCTCTTCGGTGATCTGCTCTAGGGGTAAGAAGTCGTATACACCGGCGTTATTGACCAGGATGTCGACCCGGCCGAGCTGGTTTTTGGTCTCGGCGAAAAGGCGCTCGATGTCGGCCTTGTTGGCCATATCCCCTTGCACGGCGATCGCCTTCCCGCCGCTGTCTTTGATATCGTCGACGACGCGATCGGCCTCTTTCTTGCTCGATCCGTAGTTGACGACGACGCCCGCGCCTTCGGCCGCCATATGTTTGGCGATCGACGCGCCGATACCCTTGGATGCCCCGGTCACGATCGCGACTTTACCCGCGAGTTTTTTTGTGTCCATGATTCTTCCCTTTCTTTTAAAACCTGTATGCGAAACGTCAGCCGATGGCTTCGGCATGCGCAATCCTTATGCCAGGCCTGATGGAATGAGGAGATAACGAAGAAAGCGCCGTCCCGTAAAGAATTTGCCGGCGCGGGTTGCGATTTTGTGGAGCCGGCGACGCAAAGTCTGCCGAGGTATCGGCGCGCGCCGAAATATCGGCGGCTACCTGGAGCGGGCGATGCCCAGATTTTTCATGCGGGATTGGAGCGTCGTGCGCTTCATGCCGAGGCGCGCCGCGGCGCCGGCCGGGCCGCCGACGATCCAGTCGGTTTCTTTGAGAACGCGTAAAATATGCTCGCGCTCGGCGGCTTCCAGCGTGGTCGCGCCGTTCGCCGGCGCCGCCGCCGCGGGCTTCAGCTCGGCGAGCGGAACGCGGAGCTCCGGCCCCTGGGACAGGATGACGGCGCGCTCGATGAAGTTTTCCAGCTCCCGAATGTTGCCCGGCCAGGGGTATTTGCCGAGGGCGGAGAGGACCTCGGCCGGGACCGCCCGGATCTCCTTTTTCATCAGGCGGCCGTACTTCTGGGCGAAGTAGCGGACCAGCATGGGAACGTCCTCGCTCCGCTCCCGGAGCGGCGGCAGCGTGACCGGGAAAACGTTCAAGCGGTAATAGAGGTCGCTGCGGAACCGCTTTTCCGCGACCATCTGCTCCAGGTCCGAATTGGTGGCCGCGATGAGGCGGACGTCGACGTGAACGGTCTTGTTGCTCCCCAGCCGCTCGAATTCCTGCTCCTGGAGCACGCGGAGGAGCTTCGGCTGGAGCTCCAGCGGGATGTCCCCAACCTCGTCGAGAAACAGCGTGCCCTGATGCGCCAGCTCGAAGCGGCCGATTTTTTGCGCGATGGCGCCGGTGAACGCGCCCCGCTCGTGGCCGAACAGCTCGCTCTCGAGCAGGCCCGTCGGAATGGCCGCGCAGTTCACCCGGGCGAAGGCGCGCTCCCGGCGCCCGCTCAGGTTGTGGATCGCGCGCGCGATCAGCTCCTTGCCGGTGCCGGTCTCGCCCAGGATCAACACCGTGGAGTCGGTGGGCGCCACCGTCGCGACGAGCTTCAGGACGCGCTTGAGCGCCGGGCTTTCGCCCACGATCTCCTCGAAGTTATACTCGGTCTTGATCTCCTCTTCGAGAAAACGCTTCTCCTCGGCCAGCCTGTCTTTCAGCGCCGCGATCTCGCGATAGGCGAGGGCGTTCTCGACGGCGAGCGCGATCTGATTCGCCACCTGGGTCAACAGGGCCGCGTCTTCCTCGGTAAAGGCGAATTCGCTGAGACTGCCGACGCTCAGGGTCCCGAGCGCCTGTCCGTGCGAGATCATCGGCACGCTGCACGTGGACCGGATGCCCTCGGCGGCGAGGACGCGGGCGACTTCCGACGGAAATTTCGCGGGGTCGATCGAGCCGAGCAGCACCGGCTTTTGCGAGGTGAAGGCCGTGCCCGACGGCGTGGTCTCCAGGGGAAGGACGATGTCCTGGTGCATGAGCCCCCGGCCCTCGGGGAAATCGAGCGCGTGGATCCGGAGCTGGCCGGTTGCGCGGTCGTAGAGGGCGAGGCTGATATAGGCGAACTGCAGGACCTGATGCAGGCAGGCGGTGATGGCGGCGAAAAGCTCCCGCAGGTCGAGCTTGGAGACGACCGCGTTGTTCACTTCCAGGAGCAGGCGCGAGATATGGTGTTCGCGCTGAAGCTCTTGCCGGGCGGATTGCGAGCTCTCGTAATTCAGCGCGTTGTCGACGGCCACCGCGACCTGCCGGGCGACCTGCAATAAAAACTCCACGTCCGATTCCGAGTACGCCGCCTCGCGCGTGCTTCCGAACGCCAGCGCGCCGAGCTTTCTCAGGGCCGTGGTGATCGGCAGCACGCAGAGCGCCTTGATTCCCCGGTCGGCGAGCCACCCGGTCATCTCGGGGAAGCGCGTGTCCTTTTCCATCGCCGCGACCACCCAGGGCTGCTGCGTCTGCCACACCCATCCGCCCGGCGTTTCCATCGGGCATTCGCCCGAGGGACAGGCGTACCCGGGACTCGGCGCCTCCAGCAGATGGGAGCGCATGACGCTCTGCTCCGCGTCGTGGAGAATCAGATTGATGAAATCGAAGTCGATGACGCGGTGCAGCCGCGGCGCGAGATCGTGGAACAGATCCTTCAGCTCCCGGTGGGAAGCTATGGATTCGGAGACTTCGAGGAGAGTCCGGTAGCGGAGAATCTCCGCTTGCTCGCCGGCAGGCATGCCCAGCATACACGAACCATAACACTAAAGCTCGACGCGCAACAAGGCGGGGGGAAGTCCCGGCGCCGCCTTCAACTTGTTTTAACGAAAACTTCGCCGTTCTCGACCTTGGTAGGGTAGACCGCGATGTGGAGCATGGGGCAGTTCAGTCCTTTTCCCGTAAAGAGATCGAAGACAAACCCGTGCAGGGGACACTTGATCGCCTTTCCGGCGAACACCTGCCCTCCATCCAGATTGGCGCCTTCATGCGGGCACTGCCGCTGGATGGCGGCGATGCGGTCGCCCGCGACGACCACGGCGACCTCCTTGCCGTCGACCTGCCGGCCGACCATGCCCTTTTGCCTGATGTCCGCTTCAGGCCCGAAGAGGGTCCATTCCTGTCGGTCCGCCATTATATACCCCGTCCCAAGGCGGCGGCTCTTATTTGACGACGCATGTCACCGGGTTTCGTCGAATAGGTTCGTCCGCTTGAGCTCGTCGAGAAAGCTAGGGTCCACGATGTCGGCCATCCTGAGCTCCCCCACTTTAGGACTCACCTGGGCCATGCCCCTGAGCGCGAGCGTGAATCCCGCCTCGGTCGGATAAGGCGCCAGTTGATACAGATCGAACGCCACATGCTGCCACTGGCGCTCCAGGGATTTGGTGTTGGGGTTGCGCAGCCAGCGCGCGGAGATCTGAAGAGTCTCCTGTTTGTTTGTTCGTAAAAATTTGACCCCCCGGATAAACGCGCGAATGACGCCGAGGACGGTCCGCCGCTTCTGGGCCGCATAGGTCTTGGTCACGGATAGGACGTCGAACGGATACTCGATGCCGGCCTTCGCCAGGTCGAAGACCGTATGGAACTCGGAATTTTCGAGCCCGATCACTTCGGTCGCGGAAAGAATCGCCGCGTCGACGTTGCCGGAGCGGAGCGCCGCGATCCGATCCGGGGAGCCGCCGATCGACATCATTTTCACCGCGCCCGGATCGATGCCCATCCGCTCGAGGGAAACGCGCGTCGCGATTTCGCTCGAATCGCCGATCCGGCTGATGGCGAATCTTTTGCCTTTGAGCCAGCCGGCGTCCGCGCCCCGCTGGCGCGTGACGATCACGTAGTCCATCCGATTGATCGGCACGGCCACGACGGTCAGCGCCGCGCCGGACGCTGCCGCGGCGGCGATCGGCGGCGCCCCGATATAGGCGACCTGGATATTGCCGCCGATCATCGCCTGCACGATGGTCCCGGCGCCCCGTATATAGGTGATCTCGCCGTCGATGCCCTCGTCGGCGAAGTAGCCCTTGTCGCGGGCGATCCACCAGGGCGCCACCGGCAGGGTCATGGTTGAAAATGCGATTCTAACTTTCTCGGGCGCCTCCGCGCCGCTGCCGCGCGCCGGAACAAAAATCCCAATGCACAGAATAACGGCGGCGATCGACATCGCCGGAATATATCTTTTCACAATCTCTCCCATCGAAAGGGCAAACTTCAGCGCGTCTTTAGGAACCCCGAGCGATCGAGCTCGTCGAGCAGGCTGGTGTCGACGACGTCCGCCGTCGACAGCTCGCCGACCTTCGGGTTGATTTGAGCCATGCCTTTGAAAGCGAGCCGAAACGCCGCCTCGGTCGGGTACGGGTTCTCCTGGTAGAGATCGAACGCCACGTGCTTCCACTGCCGCTCCAGGATAGCGGGATCGGGGCTCCGGAGCCAGCGCGCCGCAATCTTCAGCGACTCCTGTTTGTCCGTTCTGAGAAATCGGACCGCCCGAACGAACGCTTTCAAAATGGACACGACGGTCTTCCGCTTCTCGGCCAGATACCGTCTCGTCACGAAGGTGGTATTAAAAGGATACTCGATGCCCGCCTGCGCCAGGTCGAACAGCGTGTGGAACTCGGCGGAGCCGGCGCCGAGAAATTCCGTTCCGGATAAAAGCGCCGCGTCCACCGTGTTGGACCGGAGCGCGGCGATTCTATCCGGGGAGCCGCCGATCGACACGAGCTTGACCGAACCCAGATCGATGCCCATCCTCTCCAGGGACACCCGGGTTGCGATCTCGTTGGAGTCGCCCACCCTGCCGATCGCAAACCGCTTGCCCTTGAGCTCCGCGTAGGACTTCACCGGCTGGCGGCTCACCATCAAATAATCCATCCGGTTGATCGGAACGGCGACGATCACCAGCTTCGCCCCCGAGGCGATGGCGGCGGAGACGGGGGGCGCGCCGGCGTAGCCCGCCTGGATGCTGCCGCCCACCAGCGCCTGCACGGTCGTTCCGGAGCCGCGGATGAACGCCAGCTCCGCGTTCAGTCCCTCCGCGGCGAATATCCCCGCGTCCCTGGCGATCCACCAGGGCGCCATGGAAAACGTCAGCGTCGGAAACGAGATCGCGACGTTCTCCATGGGCTCCGCCGAATGCGCGGGCGCGGGAGCGCAGGCGAGCCAGGCCGCCGAAAGCGCCGCGCCGATGATCCGTCGATGGGAAAGGCAGTGCGTCATGCTGTGTCTCCGCAGTTTCACAGGGCGCGCGGGCGCCGGGTTATTCGGGCGCGCCTACGCGGCGGACATCGATTCGATAAACTTGCCGGTCCGCTCCTGGCCCAGGTCGCGCAGCATCGTCGCCATGCTCTGGGGGAACGGTTTCTTCAGGCACAGCGCCTGCACGAGCCGGATCGCCCGGCCGAGCGGAATCTCGGAATCCTCCAGGCTCTGGTGCAGCGCCTCGTGAATCTGTTGGAGCCGCCAGGGAATCTTGCGCGCGCGTCTGTCCAGAAGGCGGAGAAACTCTTTATCGACGCCGTCCAGCTCGACAAAAACCGGAGCGTCCTCGTTTTTTTCCACCATCCAATTCTCGAGCTCTTCGACCGCTCCGGGATTGCAATCGATTTTTTTGCCGGCTTTCCAGACCTTGAGCGGAACCAGGCGCCGGCTCCCGGAAATCTCCTGGCCGTCGCAGTCCCGGAAGCGGTAGTCGCCTTCCTCTATTTTCAGCACCGTGAGATCCGCCCGTCCGCCGACGGTGATCCGTCCGCGCCAGGACTCCCCGTAAATCGCCTTGGCCGCATTGCTGGTGACTCGCGCCAGGACGTCCGGCAGCGGCATCCCCAGGGCGAGAAACATCGACAGGATGTGGCAGAGCGATTTGGCCGGTCCGGTGACGTTGCGGTTTTGCAGGTCGCTGCTGATCGTGTCGGGCAGGATGCCCTGCTCGAAGCCCGCCCGCGCCATGGCGAAGGTGAAGTTGAAGCTGCCGAAGCCGACGTCCAAGATGACCCCGCGCTCTTGCGCGGCCCGGAGCTCCTTGACCGCGAGTCCGCCCTCGGTGAACGGGCCGCCGTAGACCCCCGTGTAGACGTGCGTCGCCATGTCGCCGGATTCCAGCAGGTTCAGGACGGCGGGCGTCGTGATCAACTCGGGGCGGATTAAAAAGTCGCCGATGTGAATGTAGAGGGGGACGTGCAGGATGCGGGCGACGGCCTTGGCGAGCTGCACGGGCTCGATACCGATGGGTCCGAACGCGGGTATTTTGAGTCCTCGGACGCGGCCGTCTTCGCCCACCCAATCCGCCATCTGCGCCAGCGGAATGCCCGACATGCTCCGGACGAATTTGTAATGCTCTCCCGTGCCGCCCGTCACCCCCAACGGCTGCAAATGCAAAAAAGCGAACCAGTCGGTTTCGCACGCCTCGTCAAGAAGAATTTGCAACTCAGGATAATTGTAGGCGCCGCTGCTGCCGGCGTCGACCATGGCGGTGACGCCGGACAGAACTCCCAGCGTGTCGGGATTGAGACAGCTCAGCGCGCCGTAGGCGTGCAGATGGGTGTCGATCAACCCCGGACTGACGACCGAGCCGGACAGGTCCGCGACCTCGCGCGCGGTGGACGCGTCCTCGACGGCTCCGATGTGGGCGATTTTCCCGTCCGCAATGGCGATGTCCGTGACTCGATCGGTCCCGCTGGCGGGATCGATGACCCTGCCATTTTTTAATAACCAGTCGTACTGCATGGCGGCTCCCTTTGCGCT
>DASWFA010000631.1:0-3304 GCA_036394475.1 Binatia bacterium | reverse complement strand
AGCGGTTGGCGCCGATGTGGTCGCAGTGCTCGTGCGTGTTGATGACGAGGTCGATGTCGCGGACCCGGAGTCCGATCTCGCCGAGGCCGCGCTCGAGCACGGGGAAGTTGTGGTCCGCGCCCGAGTCGATGAGGACGTTCAGGTAGCCGCCCTTGATCACGTAGCTGTGGCTGCTGCCGCCGAGCCCGCGCACCTGGAAAATTCCGGGCATGAGCTCGGTCGTCTTCTCCCTAGGATCCGTCATTGCAGTTTCCCTCTCCTTCCATCGCGGCTTCCAGGTCGGCGTAGAACTCGAACCGCTCGGCGAAGCGGTCGTTGTGAAAATAGCCCTTCAGCGCGGGGTCGAGGTGGCACAGCCGCAGCGTGCCGCCGCGCTGGTCCATCTCTTTTTTAAACGACGTGAGCAGTCCCATCTCCCACACTCCGAACTCTTCGAGGTCCTTCAAGCTGACGATGACGCGCATATCTTTCGCGCTGAGCCAGCGCTTGAAAAGATATTTGACCTTCAACGGCTCGTTGTTTTCCGCCTTGCCCGAAAGGCCGACAATCACCCAGCCGCAGGTTTCGGTGATCCGATAGCGCATTCGGGAACCGCCGCGACCGCCGCGCGTTCGGGCGCGAGCTGCTTCAACTCGAAAGACCGGGCCAGCTCGAGTATGGGCACGTCGGGAATCTCTTCGTCCTCGCGATCGGCGAAGATCTCCGCGATGAAAATAATATTGTCGAAGACTCGGACCGCCATCACCGCTTCGCCTGATTTTGTCGCCATGGCATCCTCCTTTAAAAAAGCAAAAGCGCCTAAAACCCCCTCAAGTTTTGGCGCCTTTGCCCTGGTCCCTGCGTCACCACGTTGCGATCAGGGGACCTGCACGAAATTTTTTTCCGATCGAGCTTTCGCTCCTCCCTCGCGAAGGCCGCTGCGCCCTCGCCAAGCCACCGGGCTTTCAATAACGCAATTCCCGGGCCAACGCCGCAGCCAGTAATCGCCTGCCTTTTTTCCCCGCGCGGCGCCGTCCCGTGACCAAGGATTAATCAGAGCGCCTAGAAAGCGGGCAGGGACGCATGGAATCGCCGGCTCACCATTTTTTATAGGAGAGAAACTTGCCGTTGAGCGTGACCACGACGCGGTCGCCCTTGGGATCGGGTTTTTTCTGGATGTCCATCTCGAAATCGATCGCGCTCAGGATGCCGTCGCCGAACATTTCGTGGATCAGCGCCTTGAGCGTCGGGCCGTAGACCTGGATCAGCTCGTAAAATCTGTAGATCGTCGGATCGACGGGCACCGCGGTGTCGAGCGAGCCGCGCATGGGAATCTCCTGCAGCGCCGCGGCGACTTCCTGCGCCGGGCCTTCGGCCAGGCCGAGCGCCTTCACGGCCTTTTCGGACTCCTCCACCGACATGGGGTGCTGCCCGAGCAGCGCGGCGGTCGTCCACACCTTGTCCCGTCCGACCGCCGCGGCGAGCTCTCCGAAGCCCAGGCCCTTCAGCTTTTTCGCCGCGAGGATCCGGGCCGTGGCCTCCTCACGCGTGATGATCGTCTGTGGTCCCATGGTTTCGTGCCTCCTTTTTTGTTGCACCGCCGTCCCTCTCGCCGTCTCTTTTTTCCTGGAGCCTGCGCGAGCGCTCGATCAGAAAATGCATCACGTATTTCCGGATCCGGTGGTACTCGGGATCTTCGATGATGGTTTCGCGCCGGCGCGGGCGCGCGATCTTCACGTCGACGATCTCGGCCAGCCGCGCCGCCGGCCCGTTGGTCATGAGCGCGATCCGGTCCGAGAGGAGAATCGCCTCGTCGACGTCGTGCGTCACCATGAAGACGGTGTTCCGGACCGCCGTCCACATGCGCATCAGCTCCTCCTGGATCGCGCCGCGCGTGAGCGCGTCGATCTGGGCGAAGGGCTCGTCGAGCAGCAGCACCTTCGGCCGCACCGCGAAGGCGCGCGCCAGGCCGACCCGCTGGCGCATGCCGCCCGAGAGCTCCGCCGGCCTTTTCCGCTCCGCGCCCGCGAGCCCGACCATGCCGACGTACTGTCCGACGCAGGCGTCGGCGCGCCGGCGGTCCCATTTCGGATTGGCCGCGCCGACCGCGAGGCGGATGTTCTCCCACACCGTCATCCAGGGCATGAGGGAGAAATTTTGAAACACCACCATACGGTCGAGCCCCGGCGTCGTCACCTCGCGCCCTTCGAGCACGATGCCGCCGCGGGTCGCCGTCTCCAGGCCGGCGATGATGTTGAGCAGCGTGCTCTTGCCGCAGCCGGAGTGGCCGACCATGGCGACGAACTCGCCCTGCTCGATGCGGAAATGGACGTCCTTGAAGACCGCGAGATCGCCGTCGCCGTTCCGCCCGGCGAAATCCTTCGAGACGTGGTCGATCTCGAGAAACGCCATCGGCTATTCCGTGTAGCTCAGCCGCCGCGCCAGGCGTCCCAGGCCGATATCCAGCAAAACGCCGACCGCGCCGATCATCAGGATGGCGAAGATGACGCTGGTCAGCTGGAGATTGTTCCACTCGTTCCAGACGAAATAGCCGACCCCGGTGCCGCCGATCAGCATCTCGGCGGCGACGATCGCGATCCAGGCGCTGCCCATCGAGATGCGGAGCCCGGCCACGATCGCCGGCGCCGCGGCGGGGAGAATGACCTTGAAGAGCCGCGCGAGCCAGGAGAGCTGCAGGATCGACGAGACGTTCAGGTAATCGCGCTTGATGCCGGCGACGCCGAAGGCGGTGTTCGCCAGCGTCGGCCAGAGCGAAGACATGAAAATGACCATCACCGCGGCCCTCCCTGAGTCTTTGATGGTGTAGAGAAAGAGCGGCATCCAGGCGAGCGGCGAGATCGGCTTTAGGATTTGAATGAACGGGTTGAGCGAGCGGTAGAGCGTCGGGTGGAGGCCCAGAACCACGCCGAGAAAGACCGCCGCCAGCGAAGCCAGGCTGTAGCCGAGCGCCAGCCGGCCCAGGCTGTAGAAGAGCTGGATGCCGATGCCTTTGTCGTTCGGCCCGCGGTCGTAGAACGGGTGGGCGAGCATCTCCCGGGCCGTCTGCAGGACCGCGAGCGGGCCCGGCAGCCCTTCGGTCCGGCCGCCGACGGACGGCTTGACGCTCAGCTGCCAGAAGAGGACGAAGAGCGCGAGAAACAGCAGCGACCCGAGGACGACCCTCTTGCGCTCCAGGCTTTTTGCCGCGGGGCCCATGCGCTGCTCACGCGCGCCGGATGGCGAACGACTTGACGTACTCTTCCGGCTTGGCCGGGTCGAACACCTTGGTCTTGCCGATGAGGAACGTGTGCTTGGCCAAGTTTTG
>DASWFA010000630.1:0-9249 GCA_036394475.1 Binatia bacterium | reverse complement strand
TTCGAGGAACAGGTCGCCGTTCTCGATCGTGCCGGTCTCGTCGCCCAGATTGAACCTGAGCCGGTCCGCCTGCTTGATCTTCCATTCGGGGTCGTCGACGACGACCTTGCCGGTCGCCTCCATGTCCTGGGTCTCGCGGTTGAGCCAGACCTGATCGGCCTTGATGGTCATCTCGTCGCGCTGGATCTCGACGTTGCCCTGGCCTTCGATCTGGGACCCCTGCGACGAGACCGACATGGAATCGGCCTTGAGGCGAATTTCCTCTTCGGGTTTCTGCTCTCCGGCTCGGCCCGCCTGGGCGGCGAAGAGCGGCGCGGCCGGCAAGAGAGCCAGGGCGAGGATTAGAGAGATAAAGACGGGTGTTTTTCGGACCTGCATGCTTCAACCACGGGAAAGAAACCACCGCCCTTCAGGCGCAAAATCCGACCGTCCCCTTATATACAGGAGCCGGCGCGTAGGCAAGCTTTTTTTTAGTCAAATGGGGAGGTTGCCGAAGCCCCGTACGCTCTCAGTCCGGGCGGCGCCGGGAAGCCGCCATTTCGAGCAGCATGGGCCTCACCTCGCCCAACAGATAGAGCGAGCCGGCGACGAGAATCACCTCGTCGGGCGCGGCCTCTTCCACCGCGCGGCGGACCGCTTCCGGCGCGCTCCCGGCGACCGTCACCGGAACCCCGCCGGTCGCTTCGGCCGCCGCCATGGCCGCGGGATCGGCGCTCCGCTCGACGGCGACGCGCGTGAGCACGATCTCGCTGGCGACGGCGGCAAGCTCGCGGAGCATGAGCGGCCAGTCCTTGTCGGCCATGGCGGCGAAGATCACCCTGGCCTTCTTCGCGCCGAGCTCGGCGCGCATCTCGGCGGCGAGCGCGCGCACGCCTTCGCCGTTGTGCGCGCCGTCAAGGATGACCGCCGGCCGGGCGAGAATCCGCTCCAGGCGGCCGGGCCAGAAGACCGTCGCGAGGCCCGCGCGCGCCGCCGCCTCGCTCACGGGGAATTCCGCCGCTGCGATCTCCAGGGCCGCGAGCGCCAGCGCCGCGTTGTTTTTTTGATGTCGCCCGGCGAGCGCGACCGAGAGATCGCGCCATTTCCATCGGAGCCCGGAGTAACCGAACCGGCCGTCGTTCTGGACCGTCACGGAAAAATCGCGGCCCAGAAAATAAGCCGGCGCGCCGTTGGCGCGGGCCGTTTCCTCGAAGAGCCGGGTGATTTCCGGCGCGAACGCGCCGCCGGCGAGCGGCACGCCGGGTTTGAGGATGCCGCCTTTCTCCCGGGCGATGGAAAGGAGGTCGGCGCCCAGATAGGCCTCGTGGTCTTTGGAGATGGTCGTGATGAGCGCGACGCGCGGCGTGATCAGATTGGTCGCGTCGAGCCGCCCGCCCAGGCCGACTTCGATCACGGCGAGGTCGATTTTTCGCCGGGCGAAATAGACGAAGGCCATCACGGTGACGAACTCGAAGAAGGTGAGGGGAACGCCCGCCGCCGCCGTGCGGCGCTTGATCGTCTCCGCCAGCTCGACCACTTCGTCCGGGGAAATCTCCTCGTCGCCCGCGCGCATGCGCTCGGTGAAAGAGGCGACGTGGGGCGAGGTGTAGAGCGCGGCGCGGTAGCCGGCGGCGCTGAGCATGCGGTGGAGCATCGCCGCCGTCGAGCCCTTGCCGTTGGTGCCGGCGATGTGGAACGAGGGATAGCTCCGCTCGGGATGGCCGAACAGCTCGAGCGCGCGCGCGACGCGCTCGAGCTTTAAATCGATCTCGCCGCCGCGGAGATTGAAAATATAGTCGAGGGTTTCGGTGTAGGACGGCATGACCCGATAAGTTTCCGGTTTCTAGTCTCAAGTTTCAAGTTAAACCCTGAAGCATGAAGCTAGAAGCTAAAAACTGAGGCGCGCTTATTTCCGCGCGCCTCTCCGCATCGCCCTTTTCATCGCGGACAGGAACGCCCCCGCGTTCTCGACCTTGCGGCCGTTTCGCCCGGCCCGCTCCATGACGTCGATGAGCGCGCTCCCCACCACCACCGCGTCGGCGAACGCGGCGACCCGCGCCGCCTGCCCGGGCGTCGAGATGCCGAAGCCGACGCCGATGGGGAGCGCGGTGTGGCGGCGGATGCGCGCCACCTCGGCCTCGAGCTCGCCCTCGACGGCGCGCCGCGCCCCGGTCACGCCGGTGACCGAGACGTAGTAGATAAACCCGCGTCCCATGCGCGCGACCAGCTGGATGCGCCCGGCGTCGCTGGTGGGAGCGAGCAGAAAAATCGGGTGGAGCCCGGCCCGGGCCGCCCCGCGCCCGAGCTCGCCGCTCTCCTCCGGCGGCAGGTCGACGCAGAGGACGCCGTCGGTCCCGGCCGCGGCCGCGTCGCGCGCGAACTTTTCCACGCCGTAATGAAAAACCGGGTTGTAATAGCCGAAGAGGATCACGGGCAGCTCCGACTCGCGGCGAAACTCCCGCACCAGCCCGAGGACGCTCGCGAGCGTGGTACCGCCGTCCAGCGCGCGCTCGGAGGAGCGCTGGATCGTGGCGCCGTCGGCCATCGGGTCGGAAAAAGGCACGCCGAGCTCGATCAGGTCCGCGCCGGCGGCTTCGAGCGCGCGGAGGATTTTGAGCGTCGTTTTGATCTCCGGATCGCCCGCGGTGACGAACGGGATCAGGGCCGCCTCTTTGCGCTTTTTCAGCTCGGCGAATTTTTGGTCGATGCGGTTCATAATTTGACGCCCAGATAGTCCCCCACCGTCCCCATGTCCTTGTCGCCGCGCCCGGAGAGGTTGACGACGACGAGCTGATTTTTTTTGAGCCGCGGCGCGAGCCGCATGACTTCGGCGATCGCGTGGGCGCTTTCGAGCGCCGGGATGATCCCTTCCACCTCGGCCAGCTCCTTCAGCGCCGCGACCGCCTCGACGTCGGTCGCCCCGGCGAAGCGGATGCGGCCGCGGTCGCGGAGATAGCTCAGCTCCGGCCCGACGCCCGGGTAGTCGAGCCCGGCGGCGATCGAGTGCGTGTGGCGCACCTGGCCGTTTTTATCCTGCAAGAGATAGCTCTTGCTGCCGTGGAGCACGCCCACCTCGCCGCCGAGAATCGTCGCCGCGTGGCGCCCGCCCTTAAGGCCCGAGCCGGCCGCCTCCACGCCGACCATCCGGACGCGGGCGTCTTTGACGAACGGATAGAAAAGCCCCATCGCGTTGCTGCCGCCGCCGACGCAGGCGACGAGATAATCCGGCAGCCGCCCCTCGCGCGCGAGGATCTGGCGGCGCGCCTCTTTGCCGATCACCGACTGAAAATCGCGCACCATCATCGGATAGGGATGCGGGCCGGCGACCGAGCCGATGAGATAGTAGGTGGTGCGGACGTTGGTCACCCAGTCCCGCAGCGCCTCGCTCATGGCGTCCTTCAGCGTGCTGGTCCCCGACTCGACGACCCGGACCACGGCGCCGAGGAGCTTCATGCGAAAAACGTTGAGCGACTGGCGCAGGACGTCCTCCCTGCCCATGAAGATCTCGCACTTGAGGCCGAAGCGCGCCGCCACGGTCGCGGTCGCGACGCCGTGCTGGCCGGCGCCGGTCTCGGCGATGATCCGCGGCTTTTTCATCTTGCGGGCGAGCAGGATCTGGCCGATCGTGTTGTTGATCTTGTGCGCGCCGGTGTGGCAGAGATCCTCGCGCTTTAAATAGATCCGCGCGCCGCCCAGTTTTTTCGTCAGCCGCTCGGCGTAGTACAGCGGCGTCTCCCGTCCGGCGTATTCGCCGAGGTGCTTTCGGAACTCGCGGCGAAAAGCCGGGTCGCGCCGCGCCGCGGCGTAGGCCCGCTCGAGCTCGATCAGCGCCGGCATCAGCGTCTCCGAGACGTAGCGCCCGCCGAAGGCGCCGTAGTGGCCGCGCCGGTCAGGCAGCTTGGACGGCGCGGATGAATGCTTTGAGTTTTTCATGATCCTTGATTCCGGGCTTCGCCTCGACTCCGGTGCAGACGTCCACGCCGTAGGGGCGGACGAGACGGATCGCTTCGGCCACGTTCCCGGCGTCGAGGCCGCCGGCCAAAATCAGCTTATCGCGCCCGATCCCGTCGAGCCAGCTCCAGGGAAACGGCGCGCCCGAGCCGCCGTAGCCCGGCGCCCAGGAGTCCACCAGATAATAATCGGCGGGAAACCCGTCCATGCCGGCGAGCGAGTCCCGGTCTTTCGCGCGAAAGGCCTTGATGACCTTCAAGTCGAAGCCGCGGCAGAAATCCGCGCTCTCGTCGCCGTGGAGCTGCACGCCGGTATACGCCCGCGCGCCGGATTCCAGAATCCGCAAAATCTTTTCCTTCGTCTCGTTGACGAACAGGGCGAATGTTCCCACCCCCGGCGGCACTTGCCGAAGGATCGCGCGCGCCTGTTCCGGCGCGACCGCGCGCGGGCTCGGCGGATAAAAATTAAATCCCAGATAGTCCGCGCCGAGCTCCACCGCCGCCAGCGCGTCTTCGAGATTGGTGATGCCGCAGACTTTGATTTTAACCATAACAGCAATCGGCTGTCAGCGTTCAGCTTTCAGCTCCGGAATCCGGGCTGAGCGCTGACGGCTGAAAGCTTCCTAGCTACCCAGCATTTCCTTCAACTTCGCCCCGGGGTCGGGCGCGCGCATCAGCGCCTCGCCGATGAGAAACGCGTGGGCGCCGCGGGCCTCCGCGCGCGCGATGTCTTCGGGACCGTGATAGCCGCTCTCGCAGACCACGACGACGCCGGGCGGGACGAGCGGCAAAAGCCGCTCGGCCGTCTCCAGCCGGACGGCGAACGTTTTGAGGTCCCGATTGTTGATGCCGAGGAACCGTGCGCCGGCCGCGAGCGCGCTTTCGAGCTCGCCTTCGGTATGGACCTCCACCAGGGCGTCGAGCGACAGCCCGCCTGCCTGCGCGAGGAGGTCCTTCAGCAAGGCCGGGTCGAGCAGAGCGACGATCAATAAGATCGCGTCGGCGCCGAAGCCCCGCGCCTCGACGAGCTGATAGTCTTCCAGCGTGAAGTCCTTCCTGAGGAGCGGGACGGCGACCGCGTCTTTGATCGCTTCGAGATAGCCCAGGCTGCCGTGGAAAAAGCGCTCCTCGGTCAGCACCGAGAGCGCGCTGGCGCCGCTCGCGGCGAAGCCCCGGGCGATCTCGACCGGGTCGAACTCCTCCCGGATCACTCCCTGCGACGGCGAGGCGCGCTTGACTTCGGCAACGATCCGCCGTCTTCCGCCGGCGAGGCTCGCGGCGAAGCCCCGCGTGGGGCGCGAGAACCACGGCCGCTCGCGCAGCGCGGCGGCCGGCATTTTGATCCGCCGCGACTTCAAGTCTTGCCGCACGTGCGCGGCTATCTCTTCGAGAAACATGATCGATGGCTCTCAGCTTTCAGCAATCAGCTAAAAATCGGAAATCCTTAAAAGCTGAATGCCGACCGCTGACAGCTTCCCAGCTAACTTCCATTCGTCATCTCGACCAGCCGGTCGAGCTTATTTTGCGCCTTGCCGGAGTCGATCGACTCGGCGGCGAGCTTGATGCCCGCGGCGACCGAGCCGGCGGCGCCGCCGACGTAGAGCGCCGCGCCGCTGTTGAGGAGCACGATGTCGCGCCTGGGCCCCAGCTCGCCGGCGAGCACGTTTTTAAGAATCGCGGCGCATCCTTCGGGATCGCCGCCGGAGAGCTCTTCGAGCCGGCAGCGCCGGAGCCCCGCCTCCTCGGGCGTAAAAGTGTAACTTTCGACCTTGCCGTCGCGCAGCTCCGAGACGCGCGTCGGGCCGCAGAGCGAAAGCTCGTCCATGCCTTCCATGCCGTGGACCACCATCGCGCGCACGGCGCCCAGATTTTTGAGCGTGTGGGCGATCATCTCCGTCAGCGCGCCGTCGTAGATGCCGGTCAGCTGGTGCGTCGCGCCGGCCGGATTGGTGAGCGGCCCGAGCAGGTTGAAGATCGTCCGGATGCCGATGTCCTTGCGCGGCTGGACGGCGTATTTCATCGCCTCGTGCAGCATCGGCGCGAAGAGAAAGCCGACGCCGATCTGCTCCAGGCAGGCTTCGACCACTTCCTTGCCCGCGTCGACTTTGACGCCCAGCGCCGCCAGGCAGTCGGCGCTGCCCGACCGGCTGGAGACCGAGCGGTTGCCGTGCTTGGCCACGGTGAGCCCCGCGCCCGCGACCACGAACGTCGAGGCGGTCGAGATGTTGAACGTGCCCATTTTATCGCCGCCGGTGCCGACGACGTCGAGCACGAGATCGGCCCGGACCCTGACGCGGTGCACTTTCTCCCGCATCACGCGCGCCGCGCCGGTGATCTCCTCGACCTTCTCGCCTTTCATGCGGAGCGCCGTCAGGAACGCCGCCACCTGGAGCGGCGTGGCCGCGCCGGTCATGATCTGATTCATGACCGCGACGGTCTCGGCTTCGGTGAGATCGATCCGGTCGACCACTCTGGCGATGGCCTCTTTGATATCCATGTGCGCTCCTAGCTGGGAAGCTTTCAGCGATCAGCCATCAGCTTCCCCTCCCCGCTTTAGCTGACCGCTGATGGCTGAAAGCCGATAGCTACTTACTTGCTCACGGCGATCGCCTTGGTGAAACTCTCCTTGGTCTGCAGCTCCTCGATCAGCTCCTTGGTCGCGGCGCGCGTGGGAAAATGACCGACGCGGACGCGGTACCAGACTTTTTCCTTGATGGTGGCCGTGACCAGGTAGGCATCGTAGCCCTTCTCTTTCAGCCGCTCAACCGTTCTCTGGGCCCGCGCCTCCTCGGGATAGGCGTTGACCTGGACGGTCCATACGCGCGCCGGGTCGCCCTTGGCTTTTTCTTCCTCGGCGGGCTTCTGCGCCTCGGCCTTATTGCTGCTTTCGGCGGTCTTCTGCGCCGGCGCTTCGGCGGGCGCGGCCGCCTTGGCAGCCTTGGCTTCCCGGGCCGCCGGCTTCGCTTCCTGGACTTCTTTGACTTCTTTCACCTCTTTAACTTCTTTGACTTGGGGCGCGGGCGGCGCAGCTTTCTCGACGGTCTTCGTCTCTTTCGCCGGCGGCGCCGCGGCGGGGGCCTTGGAGAGCGTATCGTAAAAAGTCAGATCGTCCTTGCCCGGCGCCGCCTGGCCGGCCTTCGCGCCCGGCGCGAGCGGCCCGAGCGGCACCTTGACCAGCGGCTGCTCCTGCTTGAGCAATTTTCTCTCCTCGATCCCCTGCCCGATCAGGATGCCGAGCAAAAAGACGATCGCGGAGGTCAGCGCGAAGCCGCCGCCCGCCATGACGAGCTGCGCCTTGCTGACGTAATAGAGCCCGTTTTCGTTGTCTTTGCGATTTTCCGCCATGGAATTCACCTCTGCGTCAAGTCAGTTTCAGGTTTCAAGTTTTCACCCCGGGACACGAACGCGAAGCCGTTATACTTCCGTCCGCGCCGCCATTTTGAGCGGCGCCGTCACGCCCAGGAGATTCAAGCCCTGGCCGATCGCTCTCTGCACATTCCGCAAGAGCAGCAGGCGCGCCCGCGTCAGCTCCCGGTCGTCGGTGATCACCCGGTGGCGATTATAATACCGGTGGAACTCGCCGGCCAGGTCGAGCAGGTAAAAAGCCAGCCGGTGCGGCTCCAGCTCCCGGACGCTCTCTTCGACCGTCTCGGAAAACTGCAACAGCCGCCGGACCAGCTCCAGCTCCTGCGGCTCGGCGAGGGTTTCCAGCTTCGCCGCGCGCGCCGTCAGGCCGCCGGTATCGACGCCCTTCTCGCGCGCCTGCTCGAAGATGCTGGCGATGCGCGCGTGGGCGTACTGCACGTAAAAGACCGGGTTCTCGCTCGACTCCTTTTTCGCCAGCTCGAGATCGAAATCCAGGTGGCTGTCGGACTTCCGCATCAGGAAAAAAAACCGCGCCGCGTCCCTGCCCACCTCTTCCAGGACGTCGGCGAGCGGCACGAACTCGCCCTGGCGCTTGCCCATCCGGACCGGCTCGCCGCCGCGCGTGAGCTGGACGAGCTGCACCAGCACGACGCGGAGCGCCTCGGGGTCGTGCCCCAGCGCGGCGAGGCCGGCCTTCAGCCGGGCGACGTAGCCGTGGTGGTCCGCGCCCCACACGTTGATCAGCCTTTGGAAGCCGCGCGCGAGCTTGTCGCGATGGTAGGCGATGTCGCTCGCGAAGTACGTGAGCTCGCCGTCGCTTTTGACCAGCGCGCGGTCCTTGTCGTCGCCGAAGGCGGTCGACTTGAACCAGCGCGCGCCTTCCTGCTCGTACAGCATGTCCCGGCTCTTCAGCAGCGCGAGCGTCTTTTCCACCTCGCCGCGCGCGCGGAGCTCCTTTTCGCTGACGAAGGAGTCGAACGCGATGCCGAACGCGGCGAGATCGCCGCGAATCGTCCCGAGCAGGCTCTCGCCGCCGTAGCGGCTGAAAAAGGCGACCGCCTCGTCCGCCGGCCCGGCGAGGAACTTATCGCCCCATTCCCGCTTGGCCGCCGCCGCCACCTCGGTCACGTATTCGCCCGGGTAGCCGCCCTCGGGAAATTCGACCGTCTCGCCGAACAGCTCGCGGTAGCGCGCGTAGATCGAGAGCCCGAGCTTCTCCATCTGGTTGCCGGCGTCGTTGACGTAGTATTCGCGCTCGACCGAGAAGCCGGTCGCGGCCAACAGGCGCGCCAGCACGTCGCCGATCACCGCGACCCGCCCGTGGCCGACGTGGAGCGGCCCGGTCGGATTGGCGCTGGCGAATTCCACCTGGACCCGCTCGCCCGCGCCGAAGCTCGGCGCCAGATCCGTCTGCGCTTCGAATTCTTTCAGCCGCTCGTAATAAAAGCCCGGCGAAAAACTGAAATTGATAAAGCCCGGCCCGGCGATCTCCACGCGGGCGAGGATCCCCTCCGGGTCTTCCAGGTTCTTGACGATCGCCTCCGCCACCGCGCGCGGCGGCCGCCGGAGCTGTTTGGCCCACACGAGCGCCACGTTCGACGCCAGATCGCCGAACTCCTTCTGCTTCGGGGGCTCAAGAAGCAAAGGGGGAAGATCTGTTGTTGGCAGCTCTTCCCCCTTCGCCGTTTTCTCAATCGCCCGGCTCAACAGATTCTTAAGGTGACTTTTCATCTTCTGATATTCTTATCCCCCGCTGTTCGTGGCGGCGCCACCAGATCAGGCGAATCCGTTTGCGGCTCGGTTCCATGTTTCGGCTCTAAAATCGCTGGGAAATGAAATTATTTATAGCCCCGTTTTCGGCGGAAAGTCAATCGAGAGAAAAATCGAGAGAAAAAGGAGTGTATGTCGACTTAGTTCATCGTCGATTCGGTATTCCAGGCGGTTGTTGATTCTG
>DASWFA010000629.1:0-6257 GCA_036394475.1 Binatia bacterium | reverse complement strand
GTCATCGCGCTCACCAAATCCCTCGCGCTCGAAGTCCATTCGTTCGGCATTCGGGTCAACGCCGTCGCTCCCGGATTGACGGCGACGGAGCGCGTGATGAAGCTTTACTCCCGGGAGAGCTGGACCGCGGAGGGCGAGTCTCTGCCGATGAGGCGGGTCGCCGAGCCGGCCGACATCGCCGAGGGCGTGGCCTTTCTCGCCGGCGACGAAGGCGCCTTCATGACCGGGCAGACGCTGCACGTCAACGGCGGCATGGTCATGCCGTAGACATGTCCAGCGAGATGAAATTCCACCGGCCGGTCGTCATGGGGACTCGAGGCATGGTCTCGACCGGCCACCCGCTCGCCTCCAGCGCGGCGCTGGACGTTTTAAAAACCGGCGGCAACGCGGTCGACGCGGCGCTGTCGGCGTCCGCGGTGCTGTCGGTCGTCAAGTCCTATCACGGCGGGCTCGGCGGCGACCTGTTCGGAATTTTTTACTCCGCCAAGGAACGAAAAATATCGGTTTTGAACGGCAGCGGGCGGTCGCCGCGGCTGCTCCGCCGCGAGCGGTATTCGGGCGCCATTCCGGAGCGGGGGATTCTGGCGGCGTGCACGCCCGGGACCGTGGACGCGTGGGTGGAAGCCGCGGCGAGATTGGGGAGCCGCAGCCTGGGCGACCTGCTCGCGCCGGCGGTCGAGTACGCCGGAAGCGGCTTCCCCGTGTTTCCGCACCTGCACAGCGTCATTCAATCCTCGCAAAAAACGCTCGCCGCCGATCCGGCCTGGGCCAAAGTCTTTTTGCCGGAAGGCGAAGCGCCAAAAATCGGCGACCTGCTGGTCCAAAAGGATCTTGCGCGCACGCTGGCCGCGATCGCGCGCGGCGGGCGGGACGCGTTCTATGCGGGCGAAGTCGCCGGGCTGATGGCGCGGGCCTCGGAGCGCCACGGCGGATTTTTCAGCGCCGAAGACTTTGCCGAGCACCGCTCCCGCTGGGAGGAACCGCTCTCGACTGCGTACCGGGGCTACGAGATATGCGCGCCGCCGCCCAACTCCTACGGTCTGCTGCTCCTGTTACAGCTCAAGATTTTGTCGGACCACGGGATCGGGGCCTATGCGCAAGGCTCGCCGGAATACGTCGCGCTTCAAGTGCGGGCGCAAGAACAGGCCTGGCGCGCGGGCGAAAAATGGATCGCCGATCCCGATTGGCATCGGCGCGACGACCTGATCGATTTCCTCAAAACATTTCCCGGGGGAGCGCAGGGAAGCCGCCCGCCGGCCGGCGCCGGCAAGCCGGGAAACGATACGACTTACATCGCAACCGCCGACGAGTCCGGCAACTGGGCCTCGCTCATACAAAGCGTCCATCAAAGCTTCGGCTGCGGCATCGTCGTCGAGGGCACCGGCATCGTCTTGAACAACCGCATGTCCGGATTCAATCTCGCTCCGGGACATCCCAACGAGCTCGCGCCGGCAAAGCTTCCGGCGCACACGCTGAGCCCCGCGCTGGTCCTGAAGGCACAAACGCCCGTTCTCGCGATCGGAACGCCCGGAGGCCTGGGCCAGACGCAATTTCTCGCCCAGACGCTCGGCAATATTTTCGACTTCCACATGAATCTTCAAGCGGCGATCGAAGCGCCGCGCTGGCAGAGCGAAGGCCCCGGCCGCGTCGAGCTGGAAAGCCGGTTTCCCGGCGAGGTCGGCGCGCTCCTGGCGGCGGCGGGCTACGATGTGAAAGTGCGCGGACCCTGGGAGTTCGCCTTCGGCGGCGTGGAGGCGGTCGGGTTGCACGAGAACGGCAGGGTCTTCATGGGCGCCGCCGATCCGCGCAGAGACGGCTATGCGATGGGTTACTGAATGCGCGCCGGCGCAATCTCCATCGGCAAGAGAAATTCCGCCTGAAATGAAATGTCCCGCGAAAAGATGAATGTCACGGAGCGCATCGCCCGTTTCGCCGTCACCGCCAGGACCGCCGCGATGCCGCGCGGAGTCAGGGAAACGGCGAAAGAACACCTGCTGGACGGGATCGCGACGATTTTGGGAGGAGCGTCCGAAGAAGCGAGCCGCCAAATCCGCCGGTATGCGGCCGGCCTCGGGGGCAAGGCCGAGGCCGGCATCCTGGGCGCGCGTCTCCAGGCGCCCGCCCGGTACGCCGCACTGGCCAACGGAGTCCAGGGACACGTTCTCGACTACGACGACGCCCAGCTCGCAACCTCGAAGAACGCCGCGTTCGGCCAGCTGACGCATCCGACCACGCCCGTCCTGGCGGCCGTTTTGGCGCTGGCGGAAAAACATTCTTCGAGCGGCAGCGATCTCCTCGCCGCCTATATCGTCGGCGTGGAGGTGGCGTGCCGGCTGGCCGACGCGATCGACCCGCGCCATTATCTGGACGGCTTCCATCCCACCGGAACGATCGGCGTCTTCGGCGCCGCCGCGGCGTCGTCCCGCCTCCTCGAGCTCGACGTTTTGCATACCGAGCAGGCGCTGGGCATCGCGGCGACGCTTTCCGCCGGCATTCGGGCGCATCGGGGGACGATGGCCAAATCCCTCAACGCGGGGCGCGCCGCCGAAAACGGAGTCGTCGCCGCGGAGCTGGCGCGGGCGGGTTTCACCGCCGCGCGGGGCGTCTTCGAGGCGCCGATGGGATACTTCAGCGCCGCCGCGCGCAACAACGTGAATCGTCGTCGGCTCGGGCTCGGGCGGCCTTTTTTCTTCGCGGCGCCGGGGATCGCGATCAAGCGCTACCCCTCCGCGGGGGTCCTCCATCCCGCTTTGGATCTCATCATCGAGCTTGTGACGCGCCGTCGCATCGCGGCCGGCGCGGTCAAAAGCGTCAGAGTGGCGATGGGCCCCGTCGCCGCGGCCCCGCTGGTCTACGATCGGCCCGCCACGGCGCTCGAGGCGAAATTCAGCCTGCCTTTCTCGGCGGCCGTCGCCGTTCTCGAGCGCCGGGCCGGGCTGGAGCAGTACACCGACGAGAAAGTCCGCGACCCCGCGATCGCGGATATGATGCGGAAGGTCGAGTTCTCCCGGAACGCCGCGCTGGAAAAAAACGGCCGCGACCATCCGCGGGCAAATATTCAAATCCGCCTGCGCGACGGGACATCCCACGGCGGCGAGACCACGCTGCCCAAAGGGCACCCGCTGAACCCGCTCTCGCGCCGCGAGCTGGAGGAAAAGATGCGCGAATGCGCCGGCCGCTGTTTGGAACCCCGGGCGATTCAGCGTATGATCGACCGCGTCTGGTCGATCGAAAGCGTCCCGTCCGTCCCCAGGATGATGGCCGGTTTCCGAAAAGCGTTTGCCGCGAAGGAGTGAAGCGATGTACGGATGGCGCGCCCGCATCGGACGCATCTCGCCTTCCCCCGAGACCGCCGGCGCCGAAGAGTGGCGGCGCTCGCTGCCGGAGGGCGTCTGCCTCGTCGAAACCCGCACGCTGATTCACGACGTGACCGCCGAAGGCCTCGCCGAGATGATCCGGCAGGTGGAGCGCGCCGCCCTGGAGCTCGCCTCCGCGCGGGTGGACGTGATTCTCCAGGCGGGCACGGCCGCCGCCTTTTTTCGCGGCCTGGGGCACGACCTCGACCTGATCCGGCGCATCACGGCCGCGACGAAGATCCAGGCGACCACGACGCTGACCGCGGTCGTGGACGCGCTTCGCGCGCTCGGTGTCCGGCGGCCGGCGGTCGCCACGCCCTATATTCCCGAGATGGACGCAAAGCTCGTGGAGGTGCTGCAGCAGTCGGGCTTCGAGACCGCCGGAATAAAAGGGCTGGGGCTCCGGCGCAGCATCGATATGGGCGACCTCGGGCCGGAAGCGGCCTATCGCCTCGGGCGTGAGGCGCTCCGCGCCGGCGGGAGCCCCGACGGCATTCTCATCTCCTGCGGGAATTTTCGCACCTTCGAGATCATCCGAGAGCTCGAAACCGACAGCGGCCTGCCCGTCGTGACGAGCAACCAGGCCGGGCTGTGGCGGGCTCTCCGCCTGGCCGGGATTCAGGACCGCGTGAGCGGCCTGGGGCGGCTGCTCGAGGAATATTAAAGACAAAAATCCTCGCCTTGACTTCGGCCGCTGCCGGCATAAGATGAGAAAAAATTTTACCGGAGGTGATGGATGCGCATCGTCGATCTCAGCATGACGGTCGAAGAGTGTGATTCGGCGCCGTTCGCGCCCGACGAGACCTATTTCAAAATAAAGCCCTATATCAATTGGGAAGAGAAGGGTTTTGTCTCCAACTTCGTCACCATGACCGTGCACGCGGGCACCCACATCGATTCGCCGCACCATTTCTTTCGCGATAAGCCGTCGATCGAGCGTCTGCCGCTGGAGCCTCTGGTCGGCACCGGCGTCGTGATGGACCTGACGTTTAAAGGCGCGGCGCACGCGCGCATCACCCCGGAGGACTTGGAGCGGGCGGAGAAGGCGCTCGGGAGCGCGGGGATCAAAATCGAGCCGGGGTGCATCCTGCTGCTCAGAACCGACTGGCCGAAAGGCCATACGACAACCGATCCGAAATGGTGGAACGATTCGCCCTGCCTCACCAGGGAATCCGCCCAGTGGCTGGTGGGAAAAAAACCCGCGGTCATCGGCTTCGATTTCGCCCAGGAGGAAAAGGGCAGCGACTACCAGACGGCGGACGAGATCCTGACGAGCGGGATGAAGGTCCACCGCATCCTCCTGCCCAACATCACCTGCCAGATCGAGAACCTGATCAATCTCGATCAGATCGGCCCGACCGCCAAGATCATCGCCCTGCCGGCGAAATGGAAGACCGAATCGGCCCCGGCGCGCGTGATCGCGCTGATGGACAACTAAATCGCGTGCGGGCGGTCCGCGTTCACGAGCTCGGCGGCCCCGAGGTGCTTCGCTACGAAGACGCCCCAGCCCCCGAGCTTGGACCGGGGCAGGCGCTCATCAAGGTCGCGGCGGCCGGGGTCAACTATCTCGATATTTATTACCGGTCGGGCTTTCACTGGGGCGGGCACCACGCCCGCGCCCTGCCGTACATTCCCGGCGCCGAGGCGGCCGGCACGGTCATCGCGGCCGGACCGCAGGTGTCCGAAGTCGCGGTCGGGGACCGCGTCGCCTACGGCATTTCCAACGGACAGGGCGCCTACGCCGAAACGGCCGCCGTGCCGTCCTGGCATCTGGTCAAGCTGCCGGCCGCCGTCGATTTCCCGGCTGCGGCCGCGGTCATGCTGCAAGGCATGACGGCGCACTACCTGACCCACGACACCTATCCGCTTCATCCCGGCGCCACCGCGCTGGTCCACGCCGCGGCCGGAGGCACGGGGCTCCTGCTGATACAGATGGCGAAAATCCGCGGCGCCCGGGTCATCGGCACCGCTTCGACCCGGGAGAAGGCGGCGCGGGCGAAATCGGCCGGAGCGGACGAAGCGATCGTCTATAGCGAGCAGGATTTTGAAACCGAAGTGAAGCGCATCACCGGCGGACGCGGCGTCGACGTGGTTTACGATTCGGTCGGCAAGGCGACTTACGAAAAGAGCCTGAGCTCGCTGGCGCCGCGCGGCATGCTGGTCATCTTCGGGCAGGCGAGCGGGCCGGTCCCGCCTTTCGACACCGCCGTGCTGAACGCCAGGGGCTCGCTGTTTCTCGCGCGGCCGAGCCTGACGCATCACACGACCGACCACGCCGAGGTCCTCCGGCGCGCCGGCGATCTGTTCCGCTGGATCGAGACCGGCAGGCTGAGCGTTTATATCGGCAAGACTTTTCCCCTGGCCGAGGCCGCCGCGGCCCACCGGCTGCTCGCGTCGCGCGGGAGCGCCGGAAAGCTGCTGTTGATTCCCTGACCGCTCAGCTCACGGATGCTCGTCCTGGGAAAACCATTCGGTGGGAAGCTCGCGCCCGAGCCCTTTCTCTTTCGCCATTTCATAGATCCTCGCCCCGACGGCGGCGAACTGGAGCCCCAGGCCGATAAAATTCAGCATGCAGGTCACGTCCGACGGCCGGTTGCGGCCTTTGGCCTTTCCCACCATGACTTCCGCCAGCTCCGGCTTGTCGCGCCAGTCGGCCTTGGTTCCCTTCATCTCGTCGCGCGTGTAATCCCCTTTTCCGTACTCGGGGATATTCTTCTCCTCACCCGGAAGCGTAATGAGCTCGGCCTGTTGGCGGCAGGCGACGACGATGACGTCGCAGCGGACCAGCGCGTCGAGCTGCATCTCGCTCGACCGGACCGTCGTGATGTGCATGCCTTCTTGAATCCACCCGGCCGGGAAAAACGGCTCGAGCGCATTGGTCGCGAGGCAGACGACGTCGGC
>DASWFA010000628.1:0-2501 GCA_036394475.1 Binatia bacterium | reverse complement strand
GCGGAGCTCGCAGCGCGCCTGCCGCTCCGCGGCTTTCCGCTCTATCTGGCCGAGGTGGCGGCGGCGCTCGGACTGGCGCTGGTGGTTTTTTACTTCGCCTGCCGGCTTTTCCGCGTGGAAGAGCTGGAGCAGGCGCTCGGCGCGATCGGCGGGCGGCTCAGGCGGGCCAAGCCCGACGCGTCATTTACTGCCCGCCCATAGCGCTTTGATGAAGCCTTCCTTGTTGAGCTCGCCGATGATGCTCGCGTCGATGAAATCCGCCGCTTTGTACTGGCGCGCCTTCGGGTCGCTCTTGGCGAGCTCGCCGAGCATCACCTGAAGCCCCGACTCGCTCGGGCTCCCCTCTTTCTCGATCGCCTGGTAGGCCTCGTCGTAGGTCGCGGAGAGCACCTGCGGGTCGGTGATCCGGGTGTATTTGCTGAGCACCTTGAGGGTGTCTTCTTTGCTGCGGTAGACCTCGCGAACACCTTCGAGGTAGCCCATGGCGAACGCCTTGACCATCGGGCGCTCGGTTTTGAGCGTCGCCTCCATGACGTCGCCCGCCTGATGCTGGAACGTGACGCCGAGCTTGATGAGCTCGCTCGCCGAGATCAGCACCCGCATGCCGGCGTTGCGCGCGATCACGCTCTCGGGCGCGGAGAGCGTCGTCCCCTGGATCAGCCCCTTGGTCAGCGCGAGCAGCCGGTTTTGCGTGCTGCCGAGCTGCATGATCGTATAGTCCCTCCCCTCCTCCAGGCCGACCTTTTTCAGCAGCATGACGGTCGCCGTGTAGGACGACGAGCCGATCCGGGTGACCGCGATCTTTTTGCCTTTCAAGTCCGCCGGCGTCTTGATTTCGGGCGTGGAAAAAAACGGGTTGGGGTAATAGTTCACCATGCCGAGAAAAATCTTGACCGGCGCGCCGCGCAGGCGCGCGTTCAGGGCCGAGCTGCCGTCGGCGACGAGGACCTTGGTCTCGCCGCCGAGCAGCGCCTGCATGCCCATGGTGCCGCTCGGGATGTAAATGGTCTCGACGTCGAGGCCGTGCTTGGCGTAAAAGCCCCGCTCTTTGGCGACCCAGACGGGCGAGCTGATGAGGTTGAGCGCGCTATGGACGACGAGCAGCTTGTCGGCGGCCCAGAGCGATTGCGCCGGCGGCAAGGCCAGCAAAAGCGCGGCCAGATAGAGCGGACTAAAAAATCGCTTCATGCGCCCTCCGAAACGAACTTCAGCCGAACAACCTAATTCTTTAGTAGGGATAGCCGAAGCCGCATACGCCGGTCAATAGGGCCGGAGGGAGAGTCTCGCCATTGCAGCGGCCCGGAGAGACGCCGCCCGAGGACACGGGCAGGCGCTATTGAGAGGCCGGAAGGGCGGCGTCTTGAAGGGCCGATGCGTCGGACGAGGCGCGTCAAGCGTGCAACGGTAAAGCGTAGCACAGGCCCATCGCAGCGGCCCGGAGAGACGCTGGCCGACCGGCCTAGATCGGCCGCTATCCCGAGGTCGGCCGGAGGGGAGCGTCTCGAAGGGCCGATGCGTCGGACGAGGCGCGTCAAGCGTGCAGCGGTAAAGCGTAGCACAGGCCCATCGCAGCGGCCCGGAGAGATGCTACCCGGCCTATTTTCCGCGGCCTGCGATATCTCCCAAATTGGCGCCCTGGCGGATCAATTCGCCCTGCACATCGGCGACCGGCACCGCGCGCGGCGGCTTTTCCTGCCTGACGGCGAGGGCGCCGCACACGCCGGCCGCCTGGCCTGTGGCCATCGAGACCGGCATGACGCGGTACGAGGACAGCGCCTCGTGCGTGCCGGAGATGCAGCGGCCCGCGACGATCAAATTTTCGATTTTTTGCGGCAGCAGGCAGCGGAGCGGGATATCGTAGGCCTCGCCGGGCGGCAGGCGCTGCAGCATCGTGCCGGTGCCCTCGGGATTGTGGATGTCCACCGGATAGCTGCTGCGCGCGATCACGTCGGGAAATTTTCGCGCCTTGAGAATATCGTCCACCGTGAGCTGGTAGTCGCCGAGAACCCTGCGCGTCTCGCGGACGCCGACGTGGACGCCGCTCTGGACGACGTAGGACTTCTCGAAGCCGGGGACGTACTTTTTCAGGAACGCGGCGATCTCGCGCATCTGCCGCCGGCTCTCCCATTCCGCGCACGACCAGTCCCACACGTCGGTCCCCAGCACTTTGTTCACGCGCGTGCTGTTGACGCTGACTTCGCGCTCGTGCGGCGTGGCGAAAAAAAGCATGTCTTCGCGCGGCAGGCGGAGCTTGCCCTCCGCCGTCGCCTTGCGGATCAAGTCCCACAGACCGTGCACCCCGCGCCACTCGTCCGGATGCCCCTTGACGTAGGCGTCGAAGGCCGCGCGCTCGAACTCCGTGACGCGGAACATCAGGGTCATCGGCTGGACGAGGCCGTCTTCCTCCCGGCCGATCTCGTAGGGCGCGCCCGCGCGCGCCGCGACGTCGCCGTCGCCGGTGCAATCGACGACGACGCGGGCGCGGATCACGACCGGGCCCG
>DASWFA010000627.1:0-1700 GCA_036394475.1 Binatia bacterium | reverse complement strand
CGCTTTTCGCCGCCTCGGGGCGGAGCGTCCCCTCCGTCTCGGCCACCCGGCGGTAATGGGCCAGCGCCTGGTCGTAGTCTCTCAGCCGCTCGTAGGCCATCGCCCGGCTGTACAGGATGATGTCGGGATACTGCCTGGGGTTTTTTCTCTCGTAGTCGTCCAGCCGGACCAGCGTCGCCTTCATGACGTTGCCGCCGGTGACGTCCTTGGCGATGGGAAAGCGGTAGACGTCCTCGCGCGCGAAGCGCTGGAAGTCCTTGACGACGTCCATCAGGTTTTGCGCCGGGACGTACTGCCGCTCGGACGCCAGGCGGGAGGAGCAGGAATATAAAACGCCGCACAGGGAGAGCGCGGCGAGAATTTTAAATTTTGAGTTTTGAGTTTCGAATTTCAAGGTTTCTTATCTAACCGGTCTCGATCAGGGAGTAAAATAGCACGAGACGGCTTTTTTTGCCCGCGGCGAAGTCGTGCGGCGCGCCCCGGGGAATATGGCAGAGCATGCCGGGCTTGAGCGCGACCTTCCGCCCGGCGACCCGGAGCCGGCCGCTGCCCCGGACCACCTGGCAGACGACGTCTTTATCGCTATGCTTGATCTGCTTCGGGTCGGCGATCGAGCCGGGGCGGAAGAGGATCAGGCCGGCGGAAAAACCGCGCCCCTCCACGAAGCTTGCGTAGGAGATTTCTCGGTTGATTTTTTTGAGCCGCTTCGAAAGCTTCGCGATCGTGGTGATCTTCATGCCGCCCCGGGAATCAGGGATTAGGGGGTTAGGAATTAGGCATTAACCCCAATTCCAATTCCTGATCCCTTTTTATTCTCGCACCGCCGCCAATATTTCCTTGAGCGACTGCTCGGCCTTTTCGTCCGGCACGCGGCTCGAGCCGACGACCCGATTGCCGCCGCCGCCGTAGTTTTTGAGCAGCTCGCCGACGTTGACCTTCGAGGTCGGGTTGAAAATATTGTAGCCGACCGAGATCGCCGTCGTGTTGGGCCGCTGGCTGTCCGGAGCGATCTTGACCGAGATGTTGCCGGTCGGGAACAGCGTGTAGAGCAGGAACCGGTTGGCGTCGGGGAAGTCCTCGACGCCGCGGAGATCGAGGAAGATCACGTTGCCCAGCAGAGTCGTCCGCTCCAGCAATATCTTTTTCAGCCGCTCCTGGTCGTCGAGGATCTTCCCGCAGCGCCGCTTCACTTCGGGATCGCGAAGCACTTCCTCCAGCGGCTGGTCGCGCAGCAGCGCGATCAGCCGGATCCAGTAAGACTCGTCGCCGGCGTCCTTGGGGTCGAGGGTCATCGAGATCAGCACGTAGCCGGCCGGATGGAGCACATCCTCGGGCGTCAGCTGCCCGGCGTCGATCTTGTCCGTGTCTTCCATCAAAAGGCGCACGCGCTCCGATTCCAGAATCTTTAGACTTTCTTCAATCTTCCTCTCGCCTCTCGCCGCACGCCTCACGCCTTCGGTGTAATACTCGTACACGACGCGCGCGGCGCTCGGCGCGATGCGGAAGCCGCCCTTGCCGGGGACGATCGTCGGAGTTTCGCGCTTCGGAGACCCGGAGCTTGAAACTCCTATATGCTTTTCCCAGTCCGGCGCGTTGGTGATGTGGTGGTCGAACCAGAGCGCGCAGTTCGGATGATACGGCAGGTTGGCGATGGCGTCGCCGGAGCGGATGTCCACCTGGCCGTCCTGCATGAACTTGGG
>DASWFA010000626.1:0-2263 GCA_036394475.1 Binatia bacterium | reverse complement strand
GCGTCCGACGCGACCGCCGAGCCTTTGAGGTCGAGGCCGTGGATGCCCGCGCGCATGACGGCGAGCTTGACCGAATCGACCCGGCTCATCTGCCCGGCGCCGACGCCGAGCACCTGATCGGACGACGTAAACACGATGGCGTTGGACTTCACGTGGCGGCAGACGCGCCAGCCGAAGTCCATGGCCCTTAATTCCGCTTCCGTCGGCTGCCGCTTGCTCACGACTTTGCAGGCGCGGACGTCCACCGTCCCCTGGTCCCAGTCCTGGACCAGGAGCCCGCCGCGCACGCGGCGGAGGTCGTAGCCGCCGACCTCTTTGCTCCCCATGTCGAGCTCGAGCAGCCGGATATTGAGCAGCCGCTTGGCCGACGACAGCACCGCCTTCGCCTCGGGCGTGAACGACGGCGCGATCACGATCTCCAGGAATATCTCTTTCATCTCCTCCGCGGTCTCGGCGTCCACCGGCCGGTTGACGGCGATGACGCCGCCGAAGATCGAGACCGGATCCGAGGCGCGCGCCTTGCGGAAGGAATCGGCGAGCGACTTTTGCGACAGCGCGACGCCGCACGGGTTGTTGTGCTTGATCGCGACCGTCGCCGTGTCGGGAAATTCCAGGATGACGCGGAGCGCCGCGTCGGCGTCGAGGATGTTGTTGTAGGAGAGCTCTTTTCCCTGGAACTGCCGCGCGCGCGCGATCGACGGGCCGCGGTTTTCCCCGCTGGAATAAAACGCCGCGCTCTGGTGCGGGTTCTCGCCGTAGCGGAGGTCCTGGATCTTTTCGAACTGGAGGCTCAGCGTCTCGCCGAAGCGGCCCGGCTTCTTGTCGGCGTCGAGCGCGGCGAGATAGTTGGAGATCGCGCCGTCGTAGTGCGCCGTGTGGCGAAAGGCCTTGCGCGCGAGGCGGAAGCGCGTTTCGTCGCCGAGCCGGCCTGCTTCCTTCAGCTCGTTCAGAATGGGTTCGTAGTCCGCCGGATCGACGACCACGCCGACGTGGGCGAAATTTTTCGCCGCCGCGCGGACCATCGAGGGGCCGCCGATGTCGATGTTCTCGACGATGTCGTGAAACGGCGCGCCGCGCTCGACCGTCGCCTCGAAGGGGTAGAGGTTGACGACGACCAGATCGATCGGTCCGATGCCGTGGCTTTTCATCTCGGCGACGTGCTCCGGATTGTCCCGGAGCGACAGGATGCCGCCGTGGACTTTGGGGTGCAGCGTCTTCACGCGCCCGTCCATCATCTCGGGAAATCCCGTGATCTCGGAAACGTCCTTCACGGGGATCTTCTCCTGCCGGAGCAGCGCCGCCGTGCCGCCCGTGGAAACGATCTCGATCCCCAGCGCCGCGAGCCCCCGGGCAAACGGCGCGAGCCCTTCCTTGTTCGAGACGCTGATCAGCGCCCGCTCGATCTTAGCCACGCCTGGTCAATCCTCCTTCGGATGCGAATGGATGCGCGGAACCCGCGCGCTGATGGAAGTGAGAACCTCGTACGAGATGGTCTCGGCCCAGCCGGCCACTTCGTCGGCCGAAATACTTTCCCCGCCCTGCCGGCCGATGAGGACGACTTCGTCTCCCTGGTTAATTCCTCGTATATCGGTAACATCCAGCATAGTCAAATCCATGCTGATGCGGCCGGCGATCGGCGCTCTTTTTCCACCGACGAGCGCAGCGCCGCGGTTGGAAAGGAGCCGGTGATAGCCGTCGGCGTAGCCGACCGGCAGCGTCGCGATCAGGCTTTTTCTCTTGGTCGTGAAAGTCCGGCCGTAACCGATGCTCGCGCCGGCGGGAAATTCCTTAAGCTGCAGAATCCGCGTCTTCCACGAGAGCACCGGCTTCAACTCGACGCGCCCGGCCATTGCGGGCGTGGGATAACAGCCGTAGAGCATCACGCCCGGCCGGACCATCGTGCCGTGGGCGGCCGGCACGCCGATCACCCCGGCGCTGTTCGCCAGATGGATCGCGGGCGGGTTCAGACCGGCGGCGCGGCAGCGGTCGAGCACGCGCGAGAAATGATCGATTTGGGATTTCGTATAATCGCCGCCCGCGTCTTCGGCGTGAGCGAGCTGGGAGAAGAGGCCGGCGAGCCCGAGCGCCTTGAGGCCGGTGATCTCGCCGAGCCAGGAGTCGATCTCCGAGTGCAGCAGGCCGAGACGGCCCATGCCGGTATCGACCTTGAGGTGGAATTTGAGCGGCGCGCCGCGTTTTTGCATGAGCCTTTCGAGCTGCTTGAGCGTGCCCAGGTCGCTCACGGCGGGCGTCAGGTCGTGCC
>DASWFA010000625.1:0-3411 GCA_036394475.1 Binatia bacterium | reverse complement strand
AAGGGCGGCGCGCGGGGCTATCTGCTCTCGCTCCTCGCCGCGGAGCGGCGCGCGCCGATCCTCGTGGTCGCGCCGACGACGCGCGACGCCGAGCAGCTTTTCGCCGACCTCGGCTTTTTTTTGGGCGAGGCGGAGGCGACGCCGCTCGACAAGCGGCTCCATCTGTTCGACTCCTGGGAGATACTCCCCTTCGAGAATCTCTCGCCCCACCCGGACAGCATCGCCTCCCGCCTCGAAGGGCTCTACCAGCTGATCGAAGGGCAGGCGCCGATCATCGTCTCCACGCCCGCCGCGCTGATGCAGCGCGTGATTCCGAAAGAGCCGCTCAAGCGCTCGTACCGCTACCTCGTGACCGGGGAGGAGAGCGCGCGCGAGGGGCTGATCGAGCACCTGGCGAGCTGGGGCTTCCAGAACGTGCCTCTAGTGGAAGAGCGCGGCGACTTCAGCGTGCGCGGCGGCATCGTCGACATCTTTCCGCCCGCCTATCCGCTGCCGATGCGCCTGGAGTTCGCCGGCGACCGGCTGGAGTCGATCCGCGAGTTCGACCCGGCGACCCAGCGCTCGAAGAAAACCCTGCCGGAGTTTTTGCTCCTGCCGATGAAGGAGTTCTCGCTCCGGCGCGGCGACATCGAGCAGGTCGCGCGCGAGATCGACAAACGCGCCGCCGAGCTGGAGCTCGGGCGGAAGGAAAAAAATCCCCTGCTCGAAGCGCTGCGCGAGGGGATTCCCTTCGCCGGCATGGAATTCTTCGTGCCCTACTTCTATCCCGAGCTCTCGACTATTTTTTCCTATCTGCCGCCGGAGACGCTCGTCTGGATCGACGAGCCGGCCCATGTCGCCGCCGAGGCCGACCGCTTCGAGCACCTGGTTTCGGAAATGACGGCGCGGGCCAAAGAGCAGAGCCGCCTCGCGCCGCCGCCCGAGCGGCTTTATCTGACCGCCGCCGAGTGGCGGGAGGGCGTCGCGCCATTTGCGCGCCTCGCGTCGGAATCGCTCGATCTTCTGCCCACCCAGGCCGAGGTCGCCGCCACCATCGCCGTCAAAGCCCATCTCAACAGCGATCTCCACGCCGAGATCGCCTCCGCCCAGACGCGCGAGCCCACGCTCGCGCCACTGGTGGCGCGCTTCAAGGAATGGCAGGGGGAGAGAATTTATCTGGTCGCGCCGACGCGCAGCGAGGCGACGCGCCTGAAGGAGATGCTGGCGCACTACGAGCTCGCTTTCTCGCAGCCGCGCGGCGGCTTTCCGCTCGCGGGCGCGGACGAAAAAGCGGCCCGCGCCGTCCTGGTGGGGAACCTCACGCAGGGGTTTCGCCTGCCCGACGACCATCTCGTCGTCGTCACCGCCGACGAGATCTTCGGCACCAAAAAGCAGGCGTTCGCCGGCGCCCGGCGCAGCGCGCCGGGCCATTTCATCACCAGCTTGAGCGAGCTCAAGCAGGACGACACCATCGTCCACCTCGACCACGGCATCGGCGTCTACCGCGGCCTCAAGTTTCTCAAGGTCGCGGGCACCGAGGGGGAGTACCTCCACCTCGAATACGAGGGCGGCGACCGCCTCTACCTGCCGGTCGACCGGATCAACCTGGTGCAGAAATACATCGGCGGCGAAGAAAACCGCCCGGTGCTCGACAAGCTCGGCGGCGCCGCCTGGGAGAAGGTCAAGGCCAAGACGCGGAAATCGGTCCTGGAGATGGCCCACGAGCTGGTCGAGATCTACGCCGCGCGCGAGGTGGGCGAGGGGCAGGCGCTCACGCCGCCGGACCATCTCTACCAGGAGTTCGAGGCCTCGTTCGAGTTCGAGGAGACGCCGGACCAGGAGAAGGCGATCGCCGACGCGCTCCGGGACCTGGCGGCGAAAAAGCCGATGGACCGGCTGATCTGCGGCGACGTGGGCTACGGCAAGACCGAGGTCGCGCTCCGCGCCGCGTTCGTCGCCGTGATGAGCGGCAAGCAGGTGGCGGTGCTGGCGCCGACGACCATCCTGGTCGAGCAGCACGAGCAGACCTTTCGGCGCCGCTTCCGCAACTACCCGATCCGGGTCGAGACGCTCTCCCGCTTCAACACGTCGAAGGAGAGCCGGCAGGTGGTCCAGGACATCGACAAGGGCGCGGTCGACATCGTCATCGGCACGCACCGGCTGCTGCAAAAAGACATCGTCTTCCGCGACCTGGGGCTGATCGTCATCGACGAGGAGCACCGCTTCGGCGTCGCCCAGAAGGAGCGGCTGAGAAAGCTCCGCCACACGGTCGACGTGATGAGCCTCACGGCCACGCCGATCCCGCGCACGCTGCACATGTCGCTCGTCGGCATCCGCGACCTGAGCGTGATCGAGACGCCGCCGCTCGACCGGCTGGCGATCCGCACCTACATCTCGCGCTACGACGAGGGGCTCATCCGCGACGCCGTGCTGCGCGAGATCGAGCGCGGCGGCCAGGTGTTTTTTCTCCACAACCGGGTCGAGACGATCGACCGCATGGCGCGGAAAATCGGCGAGCTGGTCCCCGAGGCGAAGGTCGCGCTGGCCCACGGCCAGATGCACCCGCGCGAGCTGGAAAAAGTCATGATGGACTTCATGGAAAACCGCGCCCAGGTGCTGGTCTGCTCGGCGATCATCGAGTCGGGCCTCGACATCACCAACGCCAACACGATCATCATCAACCGCGCCGACAAGTTCGGCCTGGCGCAGCTCTACCAGCTCCGCGGCCGCGTCGGCCGGTCGCACCGGCGCGCCTACGCTTATCTCCTGATACCGGGCGAAAAATTGATCACGCGCGACGCCGAGCGCCGCTTGAAGGCGCTCCAGCAGGTGGACGATCTCGGCGGCGGCTTCAAGCTGGCGATCGAGGACCTGGAGATTCGCGGCGCGGGCAACCTGCTCGGGCGCGAGCAGTCCGGGCAGATCGCCGCCGTCGGCTTCGAGCTCTACACCGAGATGATGCAGAAAGCGGTGAGCGAGCTCCAGGGCAAGCCGGTCCGGCCCGAGGTCGAGCCGGAGATCCGCCTCGGGATTTCGGCCTATTTCCCCGACGACTACGTCCCCGACGCCAACCAGCGCCTGCTCTTTTACAAGCGGCTGGCGAGTCTCCGCGACCTTCCCGAGCTGGAGGAAGTCAAAGAGGAGATGCGCGACCGCTACGGCGCTTTCCCGGAGGTGGTGGAAAACCTCTTCCGGGTGATGGACCTGAGAAGGATCCTGAAGCAATACCTGGTCGAGCAGATCGCCTACAACGACGGCCGCGTCTCGCTCCTCTTCCATCCCGCCTCGCCGGTCAACGTCGAGCGGCTGGTCGAGCTGGTGCGGAAAAACGGCGGCGGGCTCCGCCTCTCGCCCGAGGGGCGGCTCTCCTTCAGCCCCAAGAGCCGGGAATGGGAAGGGGTGATTCCCGAGGTGATCGAGTTTTTGTCGTCG
>DASWFA010000624.1:0-4758 GCA_036394475.1 Binatia bacterium | reverse complement strand
CGGCTATCGCCCCGAATGGAGCCTCCCGGCGCTGATGCACGACGATACGATTCTCCATACCGCCGGCGAGGGACTGATCGTCGCCGCCTTCGCCCTGATCGCGCGCTGGAAGGGCGGCGGCCGGACCTTTCAAGCCACCGTCGTGGGCCTGGGCTTGATGACTTCGTCCGCCATCCTGGTGCATCTCTCGGGCGGATACATCGAGATGCATTTCCATTTTTTCGTCATGCTGGTTTTCTTGGCGCTCTACCAGGATTGGATCCCCTATCTGCTCGCGATCGCCTACGTCGCCGTCCATCACGGCCTCCTGGGGGTCCTGTGGCCGCGGGAGGTCTACAACCACGCCGCCGCGATCGCCGCCCCATGGACGTGGGCCGGCATCCACGCGTTCTTCGTCCTGTGGGCGTCGCTCGGCAGCATCATCGCCTGGCGCTTCAACGAAACGGCCTTCGCCCGCGCCAAGCTCATTCTCGACGTGGCGGGCGACGGGATTTACGGGCTCGATCTCGGCGGCACGATAACCTTCGTCAACCACGCGGCCGCGCGAATGCTCGGCGCGCGCCCCGAAGAGATCGTCGGCCGGCCGATGCAGGCGGTCCTGCTCCATGCCGGCGCCGACGGCGGCGCCGGGGTCGCGCCGATTCTCCGGGCGCTCCAGGACGGGACCTCCTGCGTTTCGTCGGATGAAGTCTTCGGCCGGAGCGACGGAACGAGCCTGGTGGTCGATTACGTGAGCAACCCGATCCGCGAGCGCGGCGGCCTCATCGGAGCGGTCGTGGCCTTCACCGACGTGACCCACCGCAAGCGATCGCAGGAAGAGCTGAAGGAGCGCTATCGGGAGCTGGCGGCGCTCCACGAGGTGGGGCAGATGATTTTCGCCTCCACCGATTTGAAAACCGTCCTGGAGAATATTTTACAGCGCGCGCTCGCCGTCCTTTCGCTCGACATCGGCAATCTCCGCCTGTTCGAGCCCGACGGGCGCATCGAGGTGGGCGCCTACAGCGGCTACCGGGACCCGGCAAATGTCGGCAGGCACCACGTCGATAGGAACGCATCCGATAAAAGCAGTTTCGTCCGCCGCGTCGCGGCCTCGAGAAAAAGCCTGGTGGTGGAGGACACAGCGGCCGCCGAGGGCTTAAGGACGTTCAAAAGCGAAGCGGTTCACTCCGCCGTCATCGTGCCGATCACCACGGCCGCCGAGACCCTGGGCATGATCGAGGTCGGGAGCCGCGCGCCGCGCCGCTTCCGGCCCGACGAGGTCCGGCTGCTGGAAGCGATCGGGAATCAAATCGGCATCTTCGTGCAAAAGGCGCGGCTTTTCGAGTCGGCCGAGCAAAGGGCCAGGGAGCAGGAGGCGCTCAACGCGATCGCCATGGCGACCAGCCAATCGCTCGGCCTGGACGAGGCGCTGCAAATTGCCCTGGACAAGGTGCTGGAGGTCACGGGACGGGAGCAGGGCTATATCCGGGTGAAGGACCCCGTCACCGGCCACCTCACGCTCGCGGCGCACCGTGGGCTTACAGAAAAGTATGCCGCGGCGCTCTCCCGCCAGCGGACTCCGGGAGAGAAGAGCGCCCGGGTTTTCCAATCGGGCGAGCCGCTGGTTATCAACGAGCCGGACGCGTCGAACATCAAAGACCGGACGCGCCGCGAAAGAAGCTCCGCCTTCGTCTGGGTGCCGCTCAACGCGCGGGGGGAAACGGTGGGGATTATGAACATCTCCACGATTCGCCCGGCCCCCTTCCGGAGCCGGGAGGTCGAGCTTTTGAAGGCGATCGGCAACATCATCGGAGTGGCGCTGGAGAACGCCGGGCTTTTCAAGCAGCTCTCGAAAAACGCCGACGAGCTCGCCCGCTCCAACACCGAGCTGCAGCATTTCGCCTATATCGCCTCGCACGACCTGCAGGAGCCGCTCCGCATGGTCGCCAGCTACGTGCAGCTCCTGGCGCGGCGCTACCGGGGCAGGCTCGGCGCGGACGCGGACGAGTTTATCGGCTTCGCCGTGGACGGGGCCACCCGCATGCAGGCGTTGATCAACGCGCTCCTGTCGTATTCCCGCGTCGGGACGCAGGGGAGCGCATTCGCGCCGACCGAGTGCGAGGCCGTCCTCGACGGCGCGCTCGCCGGGCTGAAGGCGGCCATCCAGGAGAGCGGCGCGACGGTGACGCGCGCGGCCCTTCCCGCCGTCATGGGCGACGCCGCCCAGCTGGGGCAGCTTTTTCAAAACCTCATCGGCAACGCCATCAAGTTCCACAATCACAACGCCCCCGAGGTCCACGTCGCGGCCGAGCCACACGGCCAAGAGTGGCGCTTCTCGGTCCGCGACAACGGCATCGGCCTCGACGCCCAATACGCCGAGCGCGTCTTCGTCATGTTTCAGCGTTTGCACGCCAAAGGGGAGTACCCGGGCACGGGCATCGGCCTCGCCGTATGCAAGAAAATCGTCGAACGCCACGGCGGCAGGATATGGGTGGAGTCCGAGCCCGGACGGGGCGCGACGTTTTATTTCACCCTGCCGCAATGAAGGACGCGAAAGGAGAATCGGTACGATGGTAAGAAGCTCGAACGGATCGGCCAAAATATTGCTGGTCGAGGACAACCCCGGCGACGTCCGGCTGACCATGGAGGCGCTGAAGGAGGGCAAGATACTGAACGACGTGAGCGTCGTGGAGGACGGGGTCGAAGCGCTGGCCTTTCTCCGGCGCGAAGGCAAATACGCCGACGCTCTCAAGCCGGACCTGATCCTGCTCGACCTGAACCTGCCGAAAAAGGACGGCCGCGAAGTACTGCAGGAGATCAAGGGAGACGACGATCTCAAAAAGATCCCGGTGGTCGTGCTCACGACCTCGGCGGCCGAGCGCGACATTTTGCGCGCCTACAACCTGCACGCGAACTGCTACATCACCAAGCCGGTCGATCTCGAGCAGTTCATCCGGGTCGTACAGGTGATCGAGGATTTCTGGCTCACCATCGTCAAGCTGCCGTAGGCAAGAAACCTCCATGAACCCGCTCATCAAAGTTCTCCTGGTCGAGGATAATCCCGGCGACGCCCGCCTGCTCCGCGAGGCCCTGGCCGAGATGGCCGACGCCCGGTTTGAATTGACCCACGTGGAGCGGCTGAGCGAAGCGCTCCGGCGCCTCGACGAGGAGCGGTTCGACATCATCCTGCTGGACCTTTCGCTCCCCGACGCCAAGGGGCTCGACACGGTCGTGTGGGTTCAGGGGCAGGTCTCCCACCTTCCCATCGTCGTCCTGACCGGCCTGGAAAACGAAGAGCTGGCGGCCGAGGCGCTGCGCCGCGGCGCGCAGGATTATCTCGTCAAGGGAAAAGTGGACGGCAACCTTCTGATCCGCTCGATCCGTTACGCCATCGAGCGCAAGCGGGCGGAAGATCAGATCCAGAAAAATCTCCGGCGCCTCAGGGCGCTGCGCGAGATCGAGCGGGCGACCATATCCACCCTCGACCTCCGGACGGTCCTGGACGTCCTGCTGCAAAAGATCGACCTCCTGCTGCCCTACTCCGCCACCACGGTCAGGCTGTACAACAAGACGACCGGACTGCTGGAGCCGATCGCCTGCCGCAACGTGGAGGAAGACGAATGGAAGGCCGAGCCCTGGAAGGGCGGCCGCGGCGTGCCCAACGTGGTCTTCGAGAGCAAGACCGTCTGGATCGCAAAAAACGTCCAGACCGACCCGCGCGTCCGCGACCCGGATTTTTTCAAGCGGCACGGGCTGGTCTCCTACCTCGGGCTCCCGCTCATCGCCAAAAACGAGATCCTGGGGGTGCTTTCCTTCTACACCAAGCAGGAGCACTCCTTCAGCGACGAAGAGGTGGAATTTCTCTCCACCCTGGCGGACCAGGCGGCGGTCGCGATCCAGAACTCGCAATTCTACGAGCAGGTCCGGGCGTCGCGCGACGCGATGGAGCAGGCGAACAAGATCAAGGAGGAATTTTTAAGCGTCATGTCGCACGAGCTGCGCACGCCGCTCAACGCGATCCTCGGCTATACCGAGATGGTCAAGGACGGGCTGCAGGGGCCGGTCAACTCCGAGCAGGAGAAGTCGCTCGAGAAAGTGGTGCTGCGCACGCGCGAGCTGCTCACCATGATCAACGGCATTTTACAAGTCACGTCGATGGAGGCGCTGCGGCTCAAGGCCCAAGGGTATCCGTTCAATCTCAACGAGTTTCTCGACGATCTCCGCTCGGGCTACGAGTTTCCCTCCGACAAGGACGTCACGCTGCATTGGGAATATCCCGCCGATCTGCCGGTCCTGGAGAGCGACCCGGAAAAGCTCAAGCACATCCTGCAAAACCTCATCAACAACGCCATCAAGTTCACCCAGCGCGGGCGGGTCACCGTGTCGGCGCGCAGCCTCGCCGATCTCCGGCACGTGGAATTTCAGGTCGCCGACACCGGGATCGGAATCCCCCGGGAAATGATGCCGATCATCTTCGAAAAATTTCGCCAGGTGGACAGCTCGGAGACCCGCTCCTACGGCGGCGTCGGCCTCGGCCTCTACATCGTCAAGCAGTTTACCGCGGGACTGGGGGGCAGGATCGAGGTCGAGAGCGCGGTCGGCGGCGGCTCGACGTTCACCGTGACGATCCCGCAAATGGTCGGCGTGAAGCAGCCGTCGAACGGCAGCTCGGTCTCGGTCTAGGGACACGGCGGGCTATCGAGGTCCTTTATTTCTTCTCCGCGGGGATTCTTGGCGGAGGCTCATTGATGACCGCCCAAAAATTGCCGAGAAATTTGA
>DASWFA010000623.1:0-4372 GCA_036394475.1 Binatia bacterium | reverse complement strand
TTCGCCGGTCGTAGTAAAAATACCGAAGCTATTGCGACACTTTGTAAAACAAACGAGGAGGGGAACTTCAATGAAGAAGCTGACTAACATGGTCCTTGGGTTATTGCTCTTGGGATCTCTATACCCGTCGATCGCGAACGTTTCCGACATCGATTGGCTGGGGAGGATTACGGCGCTCGGCGGAGCGGAGAGCGAATCCTGGAAGAGGAAAGAGGGCGTTACACTGGGGCATGCCCATGCCATAGGCCAGCTCGAGGCGCTCGGAGTCGTTCCTATCTTCGGCCCGTTTGGCTTCCAGGCGAATCTCGCCTTCCAGGGCGGCGACGGGTGGGGCCTCACCGGCACCTATGGCCCTATCTTCGATTTCGGCATGGGCAAGGCGGGTCTCTTCACCTCCTACCAAACCCGGGTGCTTAATGCCGACGCCGCCAGCGCGCATAAAAACCGAATCACCCGTTTCTGGAGGATCATTCCGACCGTGTCGCTCTATGACATCATCCCGGGCACGAACATAGATATTTGGCATTCGAACCCGCTTTCGACACCCAAGTCGACCGACGGCAAGGAAGGCGACGAGAACAAACGTTTCATTCCGTACAGCCAGACCAGGCTGTCGGTGAACTGGTTCCCGGGCTTCATTCCGTTCACTTCAAGAGAGAACGTGGAGCTTACCCTGGGAGTCCAGCTAAACGCTCTGGCGGGCCCGTCGCATGAAAACGCTGCGCTCGGCGTGGGACCGGTCTTCGGCGCCGCTGTGATGCCCTGGCAGAACCTGGAAGTTCAGCTGTTCAAGGCCTGGATGGACAACAAGAACCGCTACCAGGTAACAACCGGCGTGCAGTATTATTTCGCGCGGGGCACCCCGTCGCTGTTGCAGTTGAGAAGGAAATACCTCGAGCCGACGAATTTGCCCGGCCCCGTGAGCACGCAGTACAAGTTCTAGTTAAGCTGATCGGCCGGCATAAGAGGGGGAGGGCGAAAGCCTTCCCCCTCTTTTTTTACCGAATTTTCACTCCGCCCCCGCCAAATTAAATTACTGTAACCGACGATAAGCTTAGATCGAGCGGCCGCGGTCATACCGAGCGCGAGATTCCCCGTCGAGCGACGGTATGGGTCCGGATCGACGGTCTGGCACGTGCCTGGTCGGCATGGGCGATTCAGGCCCTTTCTCGCCGACGCTGCTCCGGCCGCGCGGGAAGAATCTGGTGCCGATGAATTCGTCGGGCCAGGTTCAGTGCCGGTTAAGCCGGATCGGCCGGGTTAAAAAGGCAGGACGAAAGCTTCCCCCTTTTTTATCGCGCCAGCCGGCCCGATCTTTCGAACGCGTCCGCCGCTTCCTTGTACATCCGGTTCTGCTCGTAGGCCAGCCCGAGGCCGTACCACAGCCCGCTGTCCTGGGGGGCATGGATGACGCCGCGCTGATACATCCTGACGGCGTCGGGAATCCGGTTCTGCTCCAGCAAGAGAATTCCCAAACAGTTGTAGCCGCGCGCGTCCGTGGGATCGATTCCGGTCATCTTGGCGCACGCTTCCGCGGCTTTGTCCGGCTCCCCCTTGTCCATGCGCGCCAGGGCGATGCCTAGATAAGCGTTGGTATGGAAGGGCGTTCGCGCCAGGGTGCTCTGGTAATCGGCGAGCGCGCGGTCGTACTCGCCCGCCTTGCGGTAGATTTCGCCGCGATAATAATAGGCGGCGGGCGCCCGCGGATTGATTTGAATCGCCCGCGTGGCGTCGAGCAGCGCCTGTTCCTGGTTGCCGAGGTAGGTATGGAGGTAGCTGCGGAACAGGAACGCGAAGGACTTCTCCGGTTTGACCGCGATCGCGCGTTCGAGCAGCGCCTGGGTTCCCTGGTAATCGCCCTTGTCCATGAATTCCCGCGCCAGGTTCGCGAGCGCGCGCGGATTGGCGGGATCTTTTTCGACCACATCGCTCCAGAGCGTGATCTCGTCGCGCCAGTCCCGATTCCGGACGACCGTCGTCGCGATCAAAGCGGCGAGGACGACCGCCCACGCGGCTCCGTAAACCTGCCACAAGCGGGCTCGGCCGACCGCCTGATCGCGTTTCATCCGCGCCCAGATCCAGGCCGCGGCCTTGAGGCTCAGCACCGCCGCCAGGACGGCCAGGGCGACGTTGGCGGGATAGGCGCGGTAGCCGGTGAGGAGGTCGGACAGCGGGATGAAGCTCGACTCCGGCAGATGAACGAGAAAGTACCAGCCGGTAAAGAAGGCGATGGCCGGCTCCGACCGCCGCGCCCGCCAGGCGAAAATCAGGATCGCGAGGATCGCGAAGAGGGACCCAAGCACCCGGACATCCCACAGAGAGCTCGACAGGCCGAACCCCGGATAGTCGGTGATCAGCGGGTGCGGCCACAGGAAGAGCCGGATGTAATAAATCCAGGCGCGGAACTGGGTCAGCAGATACGCCGTCACCGGGAACTCTTCGGGACGATTGGCGGCGACCATCCGGGTAAACAGGCCGCGGAGAAAAATAAAGCGAAAAATCACGTAGCCGGCGAAGATCGCCGCGATCGGAATGTATTTTTTAAGCCGCGCCGGCTCCCGGAAAAACAGCGTGAGCGGCTCCCGCCCGCCGTTGCGGAAGAGCGCTTCGTAGAGGACGAGCGCCGCGGGCAGCGTGACGATCGTCGCCTTGGTCAACAGTCCGAGGACAAAGCAGGCGAGCCCGGCCGCGTGCCAGAGCGGGCGCTTCGGGCCCTCTCCGAGCGGCCCGCGCAGGAAGCAGTAAAAGCTCGCCAGGTAGAACAGCGTCGCGAGCGTCGCGCTCCGCGCCCAGATGTAGTCGACGGCCTCGCTGTTGGCGGTATGGACGGCGAACAGAGCGGCGGCGAGCCATGCGACCCACGCTCCCGGGAAGGACAAAGCGCCGGCGAGCCGGATCGGCCGGCTCTCGAATATCGCCCCGGCGACGAGGAACAAGAGGCATGCGGCGGCGATATGAACGGCCATATTGGTCAGCCGAAACCCCATCGGATCGAGCCCCGCCCGGGCGTAGTCCAGCGCGTAGCTGGCCAGCACGACCGGCCGGTAGTCCTTGCCCCCCGCGAGGCTGGACATGCGGACGTCGGTAAAATAGGCCGGGATCCTGCCGGCCACCCGAATCATCGGGTTGTTCTTGACCCCTTCGAGATCGTCGAAATGAAAGCTGTTGGGCAGCGCGTTGGCGTAGGCGACCGCGACCAGCGCGGCGATCGCAAGGCAGGCCAGGATCCGCCGGTGGCGGCTGACTTGTTGGCGCAGGATTTCTCTCACGGGATATCGTCCTCCTTAAACAATTTGCTCTTCCCATTCTTCGCGGGAATAAAATTTCAGCTCCCGGTCGAGCTCGACGATGATATGCGCGCGCGTTTTCGCCCTGTAGCGCTCGCAAAGCTCGAACCACTGGCGGTAGAGTCCGGCGACCCGGGCCGGGCTTGCATAAGTCTCCACGAGCAAAAGATGGTGCGTCAAAGCCCGCCCGGGCGAGCGGCGGTCGATTTGCTTCAGCCACGAAGAGCGCGCAAGGCCCGGCAGGGCGAAGCGCGGCAGCAGCTTGAAGCCCCATGCCTTGAGGGCTTCGGCCGCGCCCGGCTGCAGCGCTCTTTGGAGCTTGCCTTCGATCACCTGGCGCCGGAGCCGCGCCGCCGGGGTCCACAGAGTGGCAAAAGAAAGCTTGCCGGCGCTCTCCAGAATCGACAGCGCCGGCGGCTCCCCGGTGGCGCGATCCGACTTATGCCGCTGCCATAAAAAGTCGTAGTGCAGGATGAAGTTCCTCGGCTCCTGGCCGATGCGGGCGAGCGCCCGGGCGGGCGCCATCCGGGGCCATTCCGCCAGGCGTTCGATGCCCATGCGCCGCTCGAATTCCGCCAGGCGCCCGGCCGCGAGCTCGTCGATCAGCGTCGATTTCCCGCTGCCCGTCGGCCCGGCCACGACCACTATATGTTCCGCTCGGGACATTCAGGACCTTGGCGCGGGATAAGAGAGCTTCTCCCATTCGGCGCGGCCGTGGAATTTCAATTCTCCGTCGAGCTCGACGATCCAGTGGCCGCGGGCCCCGGAAGCCTCGCCGGCGCAAAACTCGAACCAGCGGCGGTAGAGCGCCGCGACCTCTCCCGGACGCTGGTAAATCCCCAGGACCCGCAGCTGCCGCGGCAGGTTGTGCCCCGGCAACCGGGCGTCGATCGGCTCCAGCCAGGCAGAGCGCGCCAGCCACAGGATGAAGCGGCGCGGCAGCAGCCGGAAGAGGACGATTTTCATCCGGAAGCGGACTCTCTCGAGGGACGGCTTTTGCCGCGTCCGCGCCTGCGGCCGCGCGGAGGCGCGCAGCTTCGCCCGGATAAACTGGCGCTCGAGCCGCGCCGGCGGCGTCCATAGAG
>DASWFA010000622.1:0-1839 GCA_036394475.1 Binatia bacterium | reverse complement strand
AGGTGAGCAGCTGCTGCACCAGGGCGGCGCCGCGCTGGGAGGCATCCAGGATCGCTCGCGCCTGTTCGGCCGCCTCCAGCGGCGCGGCGCTCTCCTCCGCCAGCGCCGAGGCGTGCACCGCGATGATGCCGAGCAGATTGTTGAAATCGTGCGCGATGCCGCCCGCCAGCGCGCCGATCGCCTCCATCTTGTGCGCCTGGCGGAGCTGGGCTTCGAGCTTCTCCCGCTGGTCGAGCGTGCGGAACAGCTCGACGTTGGTCCGGGTCAGCTCCTCGGTGCGCTGGACGACTCTGTGCTCCAGCTCGTCTTTGAGCCGGTAGAGCTCCTCCTCGGCCCGCTTCCGGTCGCTCACGTCCTGCGAGACCGAGACGACGTACTGCGGGCTGCCGCTCACGTCGCTCACGACCGACATGCCGCCGCTCACCCACACCGTATCGCCGTTGGGACAAACATACCGTTTTTCGATCAGCGCGATCGCCTCGCCGGCGATCACCCGCCGGTATTGGTCGAGATGCCGCGCCAGGTCCTCGGGATGCACGATGTCCTGCAAACGCATGGCAAGCAGGTCCTCGGGGCTGCGGCCGACGATCTCCGAATAGCGGTGGTTCACGAGCAGGAACCGGCCCTCCAGGTCGCACTCGGCGATGCCGACCGTCAACTGGCTGAAGATCGCGCCGAGGCGCTGCTCCGATTCCCAGCGCGCCTGCTCGATCAGGCGCCGGTCCTCGAGCAGCCGGCCGGATTCTTCGATGGATTTGCCGAGCGCCTCCAGCTCCTGGACCGTCGAAGCCGGTCGGGGCAAAGGCGCCTCGCCCCGTCCGAGGGCCTGGGCGGAGGAAGCGAGCGACTTGATGGGCTCGGCGATCCGGCGCCCGACGACGGTCGCCAGCGAAACCCCCAGCGCCAGGAACACCAGTCCCGCCGCGGCGACCGCCCAGAGAGAGCGCCACAAAGGGGCGTCGATGGCGGCGGCCGGGACCATGAGCGCGACCGTGTATCCGTCGGCCTCCGACCGGCTGAACGCCGCATAGGACCTGACGCCTTCCCGATTCAGGCCGCCAAGCCAGCCCTCCGCCGCCGAGGGATCGAGCCGGCCGAACAGCGCCCCCACCGGCTGGCCGACGTATTTTTCCGGCTCCGGCACTCTGGCGATGACCCTATGGTTACGGTCGAAAACGACCGCGACCCACCCCGGAGGGAGTTTTTGCTTGAGCAAAAGGTCGGCGAATAGTTTCGGGTCGATGCCCGCGGTGATGACGTACCTGACCTCGCCGCCGCGCACGATCGGGACGCGGAACCCGACCACCGGTCCCGCGTTCGGCGCGGTAAGATAGCCGACGAAAACCGGCCGTTTTGTTCTGAGCGCCTCATCGAAGCTCTTCCTGTCGATCATGGGACGGGGGCCGACGCCGGGCGGCCTCAGCAGGTTGAATAACGGTTTCCCCGAGGCGTCGTGGAGAAGGATCGTCTTCCAGCCCTCCTGGGTGGGCAGGACGCGCGCGGCGACCCGGTAGAAATCGTTCGGATTGCCGCCGTCGAAAACCTCCGAAGTCGCCAGCGCCTGAAGCGTGGTCGTGACGTCGCTCGCCCGGCCGTCGACCACCTGTCTCAGCGCGCGCGCCGTCTCCCTCAACCCGCCCTCCATGGCCCTCCGCTCGTCGCGCGCGAAAAGAAAAAACACGATGCCGGAGAAGATCAACAGCGGCACGACGGTGACGACGACGAGCAGGATGAGATGCGAGCGGAGGCTCGCCCGGCGCGGGCGGGCTCGAGCGATCGCGTTGGGCCGGTCCTGGTCCGCCATGCCCTACCCCTTATTGCAAAAACGGAACTCGGTCT
>DASWFA010000621.1:0-1681 GCA_036394475.1 Binatia bacterium | reverse complement strand
GCCTGCGCCGTGACCGCGCCGATCTCGATAAAGCCGAAGCCGAAGCCCGGCCAGGTCCGGATCGCGAGGCCGTTCTTGTCGAAGCCGGCCGCCAGGCCGACCGGATTCGAGAGCGCGAGCGGGCCGACGCGGGTCGCCAGGCGGGGGTCGTCCACCGCGTAAAAGCTTTCCAAAGCCCCCGCGAGAAAGCCCAGGCGGCCGAGCAGGGCGAGCGTCTGCTCGTGGGTTTTTTCCGCGTCCCGGTAAAACATGAGGGGGCGCACGATGTTTTTATAGAAACTGGCCATGGGTGCCGGAGGATTTTCCATCAGCGCAGCGGCGAGAAGGGCGCGGGCACCATCAGCGCGTTCTCCTGCTTGAGCATGAACTCTTTGGTCTCCGGCGGCCAGCCGGGGATCTTCATCGACTCGGCGCGGAGCCGCTCGCGCTCGCCCGCGTCCTGGTAGGCCCAGACGTGGATGTACTGGTTCAGCGGGCCGAACGCGGTGTGCCACGCGCCCGCCAGCGGCGAGAGCTTCACGCGCGCCGGGATCACCTTGCCGAAGCGCTCGAGCACCGTCGGCATCGTGCCCGGCTGATACGTGTAGGTGCGGAACTCGTAAATATTGCCGAGCTTTTTTTCGCCCAGCGGCGGCGAGAACGGCGCCGCCAGGAGGATCTTGCTCTCCTGGAAGAGGATGAACTCCTGCGTCTTGGGCGGCCACTTGCCGGTCTTTCTCGCCTCCTGGGCGATATGCTCGCGCGCCTCGAAACTCTCATAGGGCCAGATGTGGACCACCTGGTTCAGCGTGCCTACCTCCGAGTGCCAGATGCCGCCCAGCGGCGAAATCTTCGTCCGCGCGTCGAGCCCCTCGGCGAAGCGCTGCATGAAGCCCGGCGTGGCGCCCGGCTTCAGTAAATACGTCCGCATTTCGAAAATCATATGCCCTCCTCAAAATAATAATACATGTGGGTTCCGATGCTAAATGATCCCCTCGATCTTTATATACACGCCCGGCGGCACCAAGCGAAAGACGCGCACGGCCGCCGAGACGTTTTTGAGCTTGTGCTCGCCCGCGTCCTGCAGCACGTAGTGGTCCTTGATGCGCTCCGCCGTCTCCGGGCCGACCATGACCTCACCGCCCTTGGTGAGGCCGGCGACGCGCGCGGCGAGATTGGTCGTCGGGCCGGAGGCGGTGAACGTCCAGCGCCCGCCGCCCGCCGCGTCCAGCTTGGTCGCGCCGACCAGCGCCGGGCCGCTGTTGATGCCGACGTGGATCGCCACCGCCGGGTAGATGCCGACGAACTCCTTGTTGAGGCCCGCCACTTTCGCCAGCAGCTGGAAGGCCGTCCCGGCGGCGTTCCGGGCGTGGCCCGCCGGGTTGCCCTCGCTCTGGAAGATCACCATCAGGCCGTCGCCGGCGGTCTCGTTGACGTCGCCGTGGTGCGCGCGAATGATTTCGAGAAAGCTGGAAAAATAGTCCTGGATCATGCGGTTCAGCCGCTGCGCGGGAAGCTCTTCCGAGAGCCGCGTGTAGCCTTCCACGTCGAGAAACAGGACCGAGACGTCCGCCTCGCGCTTCTCCAGCTCGCGCGCGTCGGGGTTTTTCTCCAGGAGCTTGGTGACGGCCTCGGGGACGAATTTCGAGAGTTCGCCCTTGACCTGCTCGAGCAGCGCCACCTTGCGCATCGACTCCTTTAG
>DASWFA010000620.1:0-3181 GCA_036394475.1 Binatia bacterium | reverse complement strand
TGGGCCCTCAACGCGCCGCTCTATCGTTTTTTCCGCCGCAAGCGGGGGCTTCGATTCACGCTTGCGGCCGTGCTTTGGCATTGGTTTTATTATTTTTACAGCGCGGTCGTATTCGCCGCCCTGGCGCTCCGCCACGCCGTTTGCGGCCGCTTCGGCCGCGCCTCCCGCATCGGTAAAACCGCCGCGCCGATAGCTCGATCCTGATTTCCTCGATGGATTCCGGCTCTATCATCATCATCGGCGCGGGACCCGCGGGCCTCAGCGCCGCGCATGAGCTCGCCCGGCTCGGCCGCCGCGCCGTCGTTTTGGAAAAGCTCGATAAAGTCGGCGGCCTGTCGCGCACGGAAAGCTACAAGGGCTTTTTTTTCGATATCGGAGGGCACCGCTTCTTTACCAAGATGGAAGAGGTGAACCGGCTGTGGCGGCGGATCCTGGGCCCGGAGTTTCTGCGCCGTCCCCGCTTGTCGAGGATCTACTACGACCGGAAGTTTTTCTATTATCCGCTGCGGCCGATGAACGCCCTGGCCGGCCTGGGTTTGTGGAAAAGCCTGCTGATCGTGCTGAGCTACATGCGCTGGCAGCTGTTCCCCCACGACCGGGAGGAGACCTTCGAGCAATGGGTGACCAACCGGTTCGGGCACCGGCTCTACCGGACTTTTTTCAAGACCTACACGGAAAAAGTTTGGGGCATCTCGTGCGCCGAGCTGAGAGCCGAATGGGCGGCGCAGCGCATCCGCGGGCTTTCGCTCAAGACGGCGCTGCTCGGCATGTTCCTGCCGCCCAAAAAAACCATCAAGACGCTGATCGAGGAATTCGAGTATCCGCGCCTCGGCCCGGGGATGATGTGGCGGGCGGTCCAGGAGGAAGTCGAGCGCGCGGGCTCTCCGGTCAGGGTCCGTTCGGAGGTCACCGCGATTCACCGGCGCGGCGACCGCATCGAAAGCGTCACCGTCGACGGCGCGGGCGGCCCGGAAACGCTCCCGGCCGCGGCGTTCATATCGAGCATGCCGGTGAAGGAGCTCTTGGCCAAGCTCGTGCCGCCGCCCCCGCCCGCGGTCGCCGCGGCGGCGCACCGGCTGCGCTATCGCGGGCTCGTCGTCGTTTGCCTCATCGTCAAAAAGCCGGACCTCTTCCCGGACAACTGGATTTACATCCATGATCCGTCGGTCAAAGTGGGCCGCATTCAGAACTACAAGAACTGGAGCCGGGACATGGTCGGGGACCCCGCCAGGACGAGCCTGGGCATGGAATATTTTTGCAGCCCGGGCGACGGCGTGTGGAGCCTGGCCGATGCCGAGCTGATCGAGCTCGCCAAGGAAGAAGTCGCGCGGATCGGCCTGGCGGCAAGCGCGGACGTCGAGGACGGCTGCGTGCTCAGGGCGCCCGAGGCCTACCCGGTGTACGACGCCGATTATCGCATCGCCCTCGCCCGCGTCAGGGAATTCCTCGGCGGCCTCGAGAACTTTCAGACGATCGGCCGCAACGGGCTGCACCGCTACAACAACCAGGACCACGCCATGCTCACCGGCATGCTGGCGGCGCGGAATCTCGTTTTGGGAGAGCGGAACGATCTCTGGGACGTCAACACGGAGCCGGAATACCACGAAGAGGCGCCGGTCGCAGAGGAAGCGTTCGAAGACGCGCTCGCGCGGGTTTTCACCCGCCTCGACCGGACGGCCTTCGGCATCGCGGTCGGAGCGGCGGCGGGGACGGCGCTTTTCCTCGCCACTCTCTGGCTGGTCGTCCAGGGCGGCAAGCCGCTCCAGCTGTTGAACCAGTATCTGCCCGGTTATAGGGTGAGCCCGGCCGGGAGCGTGATCGGCTTGATCTACGGCTCGGCCGCCGGCTTCGTCTCGGGCTGGGTGTTCGCGTTTCTCCGCAACGCCGTGCTGTTTTTATCCGTGGCCAGGGTCTATCGCAAAGCCCAGCGCGGGCTGTTGCGCCGATTTTTCGATTACCTCTAGGAGGGCTTTATGGCCGCTCGCGATAAAGAGCTCGAACGGGTTATTCTCACCCGGCTGGTGCGCCTCAACGCGAAGATTCAGGGGCTGGTCACCGGGCTCGCGGCCGGACTCCTGATCTTTTTCGCCACCAACTGGCTGGTCTTGAAAGGCGGCCGGCAGGTCGGCCCCCATCTCTCTCTCATCGGCCAATTCTTCATCGGCTACCGGGTGACATTCCTCGGCAGCTTGATCGGCTTCGCCTACGCGTTCGTCGCCGGCTTCATCGCCGGCTACGCCGTCGCCTGGCTCTACAACCGGATCGTCGACTTGAGGGAAGGCGCGGGCCGGAGCGCCTGAGCCGGCATTTTTTTCCGCGCCAAAGCGCAGCGATGCAATTCGTCGACGATCTCAAAATGTACTCCCGGTTCGCCGCCGGCCTCGGGGATTTTTTCCGCCGTCCCATCCCGCTCGCCGAGGCGCGGGCGATCGTCGCCCGGCGCATGAACGAGCGCGAGGAGAATTTTTTGCGCCTGGTCGAGCGCGGCGTCTTCGGCTGGCCGGCGAGCCCGTACCTGCCCCTCTTCCAGCTCGCCGGCTGCGAGATGGGCGACGTGCGGCGCCGGGTCCGGACCAAGGGCCTCGAGGGGACGCTGCAAGAGCTGAGGCGAGCCGGCGTTTACGTCACCTTCGAGGAGTTCAAGGGCAAAACGCCCATCGTGCGCGGCGGCCGGGTCCTTCCGGCGGCGGCGCGCGGCTTCGACAACCCCTACTTGAGCCGTTACTACGGCGCGGAGACCGGCGGCACGACCGGCGCCGGCACGCGCATCAATATCGACCTCGACCACCTGGCCGCCGATACGCCGTTCAACATGCTGGCGCTGGAGGCGCACGGCGTGCTCGACGCGCCGAAGGCGATCTGGCGCGGCGTGCTGCCCGACGCCAGCGGCTTCAACTACATCCTGCGCGGCGCCAAAATGGGCCGCCTGCCGGAAAAATGGTTTACGCCGCTCGCGACGGAAGACTACCGGCCCGCCCTCAAGTACCGGCTGGCGAACTTCGCCATCGTGCAGAGCGGCCGGCTGGCCGGCCTGCCCATTCCACGGCCCGAACCGGTCACCTTCGATCGGGCGCAGACGATCGCCCGCTGGATGCGCGATCGCATCGAAGAGCGCGGCGCGTGCCTGCTCTTTTGCCTCGTGAGCAGCGCGCTCCGGGTCGCGGCCGCCGCCGGCGAGCTG
>DASWFA010000619.1:0-4792 GCA_036394475.1 Binatia bacterium | reverse complement strand
GGCCCGCCCGAGCCGATGGAAATCGCGGCGGAGACCGGTTTTAAAAGAGCGACCTTGGGCTCGACCCGGCTGCCGTTCATCAGAATCGCCTCGATCGCTTCAGGAATGCCGTGGCCGCGAATCCGCTCCGAGCCGTAGCGCGCCATGACGCCGATGACGAGCGCGCCGGCGACCGGCACCAGCACTTCGAAGACGCCGAGATGGTTTCCGGCCGGCGATGTCATGGAGGTATTCCATTGTTGGAAGAAAAAGAGATGGGTAAACAGGCCGATCAGCCGGAGCAGCGCGAGCGCCACGAACGCGCTCACAACTCCGATGACCAGGGCGATGGCCGATATCGTGACGACTCGCCGAGTGGCGGAAAAATCGCCCAGCCGGTCGGTCTCCTGTTTTTCCCGCAACCCGCCAAAAAAACCAGCAAGTTTGCCCGAGAAATCGACGGGTGAAGGGTTCAGCTTTTGGCCCTCCGCGACTCGGTTGCGGCGCCGCTGGGACCTTCGGCCTCGCCGTCGGGCGCGCCGGCGATATACGCCGCCGCGATCAGGCCGCGGAGCATCTGGGTCAGGGCGGGGCCGACGGTCTTGAGCTCTTGCAGGTGATTGAGGGAAAGCTTTCGGAGCACGTCTTCGCCGCCCTTGGTGAGCCGGACGTAGACCTGCCGCTTGTCGGTCCGGCTGCGGTAGCGCCGCACCAGCCGCCGGCGCGCCAGCCGGTCGATCAGCTCGACCGCGCTGTGGTGTTGGAGCTGCATGCGCTCGGCAAGGACGCTGATCGTGGGCTTTTTGCCGGCCGGCAGGCCCTTGAGCGCGAGGAGCAGCTGGTGCTGCTGCGGCTCCAGCCCGGCGGCTCTGGCGGCGTTTTCGCTGAAATGCAGGAAGCGCCGGATCTCGTAGCGAAATTCCGCCAGGGCTCGATAGTCCGGACCGGCTTCATTTTGTAACTCATCCATCGGCATGCTCCCGCGGCGCTGCTACCGCCGCATACTCAATCGTTGCACGATAATATCGTTACACGATATAATTAACCCGGGAGTTCGGTCGTTGTCAAGAGGGGGGCGGCGCGCGTTGACTTTGCGGGATATTTCGTCTACAAAGATTACTTCAAGGAAAACAAGCTATGTCATATGTGGTTATCAGGACCGGCGGCAAGCAATACCGCGTCGCGGCCGGAGACGTGGTGAAGGTCGAGCGCCTGGCGGGCGAGGTCGGCGATCGGATTATGCTCGCCGACGTGCTCATGGCCGGCGGCAACGGCGAGGTCAAAATCGGCACGCCGACTCTCCCGGACGTCAAAGTCACGGCGGAGATCGTGGACCAGGGCAAGGCGAAAAAGGTCCTGGTCTTTAAAATGAAGCGGCGCAAGAGCTACAGCCGGCAGCGCGGCCACCGCCAGCTGCAGACGACGCTCAAAATCCTTGAAATAGCCTAGCGGAGGAATCGCACGGATGGCACATAAAAAAGCCGGAGGAAGCTCGCGCAACGGCCGGGACAGCCAGGGCCAGAGGCGCGGCGTGAAGGTTTTCGGCGGCGAGACGGTGCGCGCCGGCAATATACTGGTGCGCCAGATCGGCACCCGTATCCACCCGGGAAAGAACGTCGGCATGGGGCGCGACTTCACCATCTTTTCGAAAATCGACGGTGTGGTCTTCTACGACCGCCTGGACAAAGAGCGAAAGCGGGTAAGCGTGGTGCCGGCTTAACAGCCGCACAAAGCGACAAAAAAGCCCCTTTTGGGGCTTTTTTTTTGCCCGGAGAAAGAGGCGAGTTTGTGCCTCGGGTTCGGCGCCCTTTCGGCCGTAGGCAATGGGTCTCTACCATGAGGCCCTTATGGAGTTAAATTCACCGTCCTGACCACGCGGGGACTTGCACGTCCAGTGCCGATGGCCTGCAGGCTCTTTCCCCTCGGCACGAGACCCTGGTTTGTGATAATCTATGACGGATTACACGAGGCTTGACGAGTCATGAAGTTCATCGACGAGGTAAGAATCCAGGTCGAAGCCGGCCACGGCGGGCGCGGGTGTATGAGCTTCCGCCGGGAAAAGTATATCCCCCGCGGCGCGCCGGACGGCGGCGACGGCGGCCACGGCGGCGACGTCATCGCGGCGGCCGACCCGGAGTTTACGACTCTTCTGGATCTCCGCTACCAGAGGCTCTACCGCGCCGGCCGGGGCGTGCACGGCAAGGGCAGCGATCAGCACGGCCGGAGGGGCGAGGAGAAGATCATCCAGGTCCCCGTCGGCACCATCATTCGCGACGCCGCGACTGGCGAGGTCTTGGCGGATTTGAGCCGGCCCGGCGAGCGCGTGGTCGTCGCGCGCGGCGGCAAGGGGGGCAGGGGCAACGCGCGCTTCGTCTCGTCGACCAACCGGAGCCCGCACAAAGTCCAGCCCGGACTCCCGGGCGAGGAGCGCCTGCTCGATCTGGAGCTCCGGCTGCTCGCCGACGTGGGCATCATCGGCCTCCCCAACACCGGCAAGTCGACGCTGATCTCGGTCATCTCCGCGGCGCGGCCGAAGATCGCGGACTATCCGTTCACGACGCTGGCGCCCAACCTGGGCGTGGTGGGCTACGGCGACGGACGGAGCTTCGTGGTCGCCGATATCCCGGGGCTCATCGAAGGCGCGCACCGCGGCGAGGGGCTCGGGCACAAATTCTTGCGCCACGTGAGCCGGACGAGCGTCTTGATCCATCTCCTCGACGCCTCGCAGATCGGCGACGAAGACCCGCTGGCCGATTGGCGCGCGATCAACCGCGAGCTGGAGCTTTTCGATCCGGCGCTCGCCGCCAAGCCGCAGATCGCCGTGGCGAACAAGATCGATCTGCCGGAGGCGCGGGCGAAGGTGGAGATATTAAAAGAAAAATTCGCCGCGATCTCGGTGCCCTTCCACGCGATTTCCGCGGCGACGCACGAGGGGCTCCGCGAGCTCGTGTTCACGCTCGCGCGGAAGGTGGAAGAAAAAAAGAAGGATGAGGGCGATCGTGCAGCAGCGGGAGTTTAAGAAGCCGATCCTCGGCCGCTGCCGGCGCGTGGTGGTCAAGATAGGGAGCCAGATCCTCTCTTCGCCCGACGGCATCGAGGAGGGAAGGATCAAGGGACTGGCGCGCGACCTGGCCGAGCTCGGCCAAGGCAAGGAGCTCGTCGTCGTGAGCTCCGGCGCGGTCGCCTCCGGCATGACGCGCCTCGGGCTCAAGGACAAGCCGAAGACGATTCCCCAGAAGCAGGCGCTCGCCGCGGTGGGGCAGATCAAGCTGATGGCGCTCTACGAAAAGCATTTCTCGCGCTTCGGCAAGAACGTCGCGCAGGTGCTCTTGACCCACGAAGACCTCGCCAACCGCCGGCGCTACCTGAACGCCAAGCACACGCTCTTGACGCTGCTCGACCTCTCGATCATTCCCGTCGTCAACGAGAACGACACGGTCGCGGTCGAGGAGATGAAGTTCGGCGACAACGACCACCTCTCCGCGCTGGTGGCGACGCTCGTCGAAGCTGATCTGCTGGTGATCCTGAGCGACGTCGCCGGGGTCTACGACCGCGACCCGCGGCTCGACGGCGGCGCGGAGCTGATCCCGGTGATCGAGAATATCAAGACGGCCAAGGCCCGGCTCGGGGGCAAGAGCCGGAGCCTCTTCGGCACCGGCGGCATCGCGACCAAGCTCGGCGCGGCGGAGGAAGCCGCCGTCGCGGGCATCCCGACGGTGATCGCGAGCGGGCTCGATCCGGCGGTGCTCAAGAAGATTTTCGCCCCCGGCGAGGAGTGCGGCACGTTCGTCATTCCCGAGGAGAACCGGCTGGCGAACCGCAAGCACTGGATCGCGTTCAATTTGAAGCCGGCGGGCGAGATCGTGCTGGACGACGGCGCGGTCGAGGCGCTGGTGCACAAGGGGAAGAGCCTGCTGCCGTCGGGGCTCAAAAATATTCACGGCACGTTCGGCGTCGGCGAGTGCGTGCGCTGTCTCGACGCCGGCGGGCGCGAGTTCGCCCGGGGCCTGGTCAACTACAGCGCTCAGGAGCTGGAGCAGATCAAGGGACTGCACACGAGCAAAATCGAGAAGGTCCTGGGCTACAAGGCCTATGACGAGATCATCCACCGGGACGATCTGGTGCTTCTATAAAGTAAAAAAGGCAAAAAGAGCGTTAAGAAGCAATGAAGACGTCGCTCAAGGAAGAAGCGGTCGAATTGGGGAAAAGAGCCAAGCAGGCGTCGCGGCTGCTCGCCCGGATTTCGACCGAGAAGAAAAACCGCGCGCTGCTGGCAATGGCGGAGGGGATCGAGCGGCAGGGCGAGTTTCTCCTCCAGGAAAATAAAAAGGACCTCGAGTTCGCGGAAAAGGCCGGCATCTCCGGCGCGCTGCTCGACCGCGTCACGCTCGACCCCGCGCGCATTCAGGCGATGGCGCGGGGGCTCCGCGACGTGGCGGCGCTCGCCGACCCGGTCGGCGAGGTCGTCAAGTCGTGGCGGCGGCCGAACGGCCTCCAGGTGGGCCGCAAGCGCATCCCGCTCGGCGTAATCCTGATCATCTACGAGGCGCGCCCCAACGTGACCGCCGACGCGGCGGCGCTGTGCGTCAAGTCGGGCAACGCGGTGATTCTCCGCGGCGGCGGCGAGGCGCACTTTTCCAACCGCGCGATCGGCGCGGTGCTCCGCGAGGCATGCGCCGCGTCCGGAGTGCCCGAGGAGGCGGTGCAGGTGGCGGAGTCCAAGGACCGCGCTCTGGTGCACGAGCTGCTGCTGCTCGAGGACTACATCGATCTCGTCATCCCGCGCGGCGGCGAGGAATTGATCCGCGCCGTG
>DASWFA010000618.1:0-1542 GCA_036394475.1 Binatia bacterium | reverse complement strand
CGACCAGGATGCGGAACGCGACCAGATCGTAAATCTGGTCGTAGAGGAGGTTCTGCGTCTCCATCTTCTGGTAGATGCTGAAGAAGTGCTTGGGCCGGCCGCTCACCTCCGCCTCGATGCCCTCTTTCTCCAGGATCTTGCCGATGATCGCGATCACCTCGTTGATGTATTTTTCCCGCCCGGCCTTTTTCTTCACCACGTTGCGCTTGAGCTGGTAGTAAATCTCCGGGTGCAGGTGCTTGAGCGCCAGATCTTCCAGCTCGTCCTTGATCCAGGCGATCCCCAGCCGGTGCGCCAGCGGCGCGTAGATATCGAGCGTCTCCTGCGCCGTGGAGATCTGCTTTTCCGCCGGCAGGTGGTCGAGCGTGCGCATGTTGTGGGTGCGGTCGGCGAGCTTGATCAGGATGACGCGGATGTCCTTCGCCATCGCCACGACCATCTTGCGGAAGTTCTCCGCCTGCTTTTCCTCCAGGCTGGTGAAGTTGACCTGGGAGAGCTTGGTGACGCCGTCCACCAGGCCGGCGATCTCGGGGCCGAAGATATCTTTAATCTCGTCGAGCGTCGCCAGCGTGTCTTCGACCGTGTCGTGCAGCAGGCCGCCCACGATGCTCGGCACGTCGAGCTTCAGGTCGGCGATGATGCCCGCCACAGCCATCGGATGGATCAGGTAGGGCTCGCCGGAAAGCCGCTTCTGGCCGCGGTGCACCCCGGCGGAAAAGTCGTAGGCCTTGCGGATCAGCTCCAGGTCCGCCGCCGGATGGTAGGCATGCACTTTCTCGACCAGATCGGCGACTTTGATCTCTTTGCTCATGGCACTGGTGGAGGAGCGCGATGCCGGCGGGGCGGTCAGCGGCCGGACGGCTTGCGCCGGAAAAGGCGGTGCCTTTCCGCGGTCACGATCGCCTTGGCGCTCTCGACCGCCTGCCTGAGATCGCGGTTCTCGACAACGTAATCATAGCGCATGATCTCGCGGATTTCACGCGGTGAGGTTTCCAGCCGTTTGAGGATCGTCTTACGATCCGTGCCGCGGCGGGCCAGCCGGTGTTCGAGTGCCCCGAGCGAGGGGGGCAGAATGAAGATCGAAACCGCGGCGGGATACAGACGCTTGATTTTTCGGGTCCCCTGAACGTCGATCTCGAGCAGCGCGTCGCGGCCCCGGCGGAGCGTCCGCTCCAGCGGCGCGCGCGGCGTGCCGTAGAGCGCGCCGTGGACCCGGGCCCACTCCGCGAAGCCGCCCCGCGAGCGGAGGGCCGCGAATTGCTCCGCCGTGACGAAATGATAGTCCCGTCCGGGGACTTCCCCGCGCCGGCGCGGGCGCGTCGTGCAGGAGACCGAAAGCGTCATGTCGGGGAAAAATTTGAGCAGCCGTTTGATCAGAGTCGTCTTGCCGACGCCGGAAGGGCCGGAGACGATGAAAAGAATGCCTTTACGTTGGGAAGCGACCGGAGCGAGGCCCATGGAGTTATTCTATGTTCTGCGCCTGTTCGCGGATTTTTTCCACGCGCTCCTTGCCCGCGACCACGAGCTGGATGACCGGCAGCT
>DASWFA010000617.1:0-5287 GCA_036394475.1 Binatia bacterium | reverse complement strand
CTGATGATCTCGTTTTCCGTCCCGGCGAGCAGCGACGAGCCGATCTCGGAGGAAAAATCGGAGACGTGGAGAAAGGCGGCCTTGTCCATGCCGATGTCGACGAACGCGGCCTGCATGCCCGGCAGCACGCGGGCGACCTTGCCCTTGTAGATGTTGCCGGCGATGCCCCGCTCCTGCTTTCTTTCGACCAGAAACTCGGCGAGGCTGCCGTCCTCGATGATGGCGATGCGGCTTTCCTGCGGTGTGCTGTTGATGTAGATGTCCTGTTTCACAGAGGCTTTCTATTTATTTTTAGTGGGGACGCTGTCCGTACCGGAGGGGATGAATGGCGGGATCTCTCCTCGACTTCGAGACCCATACGGCGACTGCCCTTCAGCTTATAATCCAAACCGGGCGTGATTTCAAGCAATCCGATCCGCCTCGTGTTGACTTTGGCCCCGGGCACCGATATCCTCGTCACAATACCCATCGTTGGAAAAGCCATCATGGACCATACGATATCGGTGCCCGCCTACTCGATTCTCAATACTAAAGTCCTGATTTTAAACCGGTCGTATCTCCCGATCCACGTCACCTCGGTCCGGCGCGCCTTTACCCTGCTGTACCAGGGCATCGCCCGGGCGGTGAACGACCAGTACCAGACGTTCGATTTCGAAAGCTGGAGCCACCTCTCCGTCTCGGTCAACGACGAGTCGGTCGGCCTGGTGAACCGCGTCATCCGGGTGCCGCGGGTGATCCTGCTGGTCGGCTACGACCGGGTGCCCAAGCGGCACGTGCGCTTCAGCCGCTACAACATCTACGCCCGCGACAAGCTCACCTGCCAGTATTGCGGGCGCAGGCTGCCGCGCTACGAGCTCAACCTGGACCACGTCATCCCGCGCTCGCGCGGCGGCATGTCGACGTGGGAGAACGTCGTCTGCTCGTGCCACGAATGCAATCGGCACAAGGGCGGCAGGACGCCGCAAGAGGCGGGCATGGCGCTGCTGCATAAGCCGTATAAGCCCAAATGGACCCCGTTCATGCAGGAGACCTTCAACCTGTCCCGCTATCGGGAATGGCTCCCGTTCCTGAACGCCGTGGACCTCTCCTACTGGAACACCGAGCTCCAGGCGTAATCGGGCGAATAGCCGGCTTTTGCGCCTCGCCCTCGCCCTCTCCCGGCACCCCTTTTTGGAGGTTTTTGCCAACATGTTGTGGTGGTTTTCCTACAGGCCCCCTGTATATTGTAATTTTCCTTGACAGCCTTTTTAGGTTGTGAAATAGTCGATGGCAATGCATAACGCACCTATTTTTTCGTACATTTGGGGGTCCGGCGATGCGGCTTAAGAGCCTTGAAATGCTGGGGTTTAAGTCCTTCGCCGCAAAGACGGTGCTGGAGTTTCCGCGCGGCGTCACCGGGGTCGTCGGCCCGAACGGCTGCGGCAAGTCGAATATCGTCGACGCGCTGCGCTGGGTCATGGGCGAGCAGAGCGCCCGCCACCTGCGCGGCCACATGATGGAAGACGTCATCTTCAACGGCAGCGAGACCCTATCCCAGACGGGCATGGCCGAGGTCTCGCTCACCCTCGACAACGAGGACGGCCGCGGCCCCGCCGAATACAACGGCTTCGGCGAGATCATGATCACCCGGCGGCTCTTCCGCTCGGGCGAATCCGAATACGCGATCAACAAGGTTTCCTGCCGGCTGAAGGACATCATCGAGCTTTTCCTCGGCACCGGCGTCGGCAGCAAGGCCTACTCGATCGTCGAGCAGGGGCGCGTCGACGAGCTGGTCAACTCCAAGCCCGAGGAGCGGCGCGTCATCATCGAGGAGGCCGCGGGCACCAGCAAGTACAAGGGCCGGAAGCTCATCGCCGAGCGCAAGCTCGAGCGCACGCAGCAAAATCTTCTCCGCGTGAGCGACATCGTGCGCGAGATCGAGCGGCAGATCCGCAGCATGGAGCTGCAGGCGAAAAAGGCCGAGCGCTACCGCGCTCTCAAGCAAGAGCTGAAAGACAAGGAGCTCGCCTGGGCGAACCACCAGCGCGGCGCGCTCGAGCGCGAGATCACCGCGCACGAGGAGTCGCTCCAGGCGACGGAAGACCGCCTGATCGAAGTCTCCGCCGCGCTCGGCGCCAAGGAGTCCGAGGCCGAGACCGTGCGCCTCTCGCTGTTGGAGCTCGACCGCGCCATCTCGCTTGCGCAGGAGACCGTCTACCAGCGGAAGATGGCGATCCAGGGCGACGAGCAGCGCGTCGAGTTCCTGAAAAAGGACCACGCCGAGGCGGAGGAGGGCGAGCGGAGGGCGACCGCGCAGCAGGCGGACAACCGGCAGAAGCTCCACGCGCTCAGCGGCGAGATCGCGGAGCTCAAGAAGGCGCAGGAGCATTTCGTCCAGCTCTCGCTCTTCGAAGAGGCGTTCCTCAAGGACAAGGAGACCGAACTCCACGATCTCAAACAGCGGATCGGGAACCTGCAGGCCGGGGTCGAAGAGGAAAAGTCCCGCCTCATCGATCTGGCGAACCGGACGGCCCACTTAAAAAACGACCTCGCCGCGAAGGAAAAAGAGCGCCGGGAAATCGAGAGCGAGCTCGGGCGGAACCGCGGCGAAGACTCCGCCGCCGCCGCGTCGCTGGAGGCGTGGCGCGACAAAAGACGCGACCGGCAGGCCGGCCGGGAGAGCGCCGCCGGGCGCGCCGGCGAAGTGGCCGAGCAAAACCGCCGGGTGTCGGAGTCGATCCGGTCGTGGAGCGCGACGCGCGACGAGCAGGAAAAAAGAATCGATCTCCTGCGGGGAAGACTCCAGGAGCACAGCTCCCGGCTCGCCTCGCTCGAAGCGCTCCAGAAAAACTACGAAGGGTACCAGGAAGGCGGCCGCAGCATCATGCTCAAGCGCCAGAGCGAATCCGCCTTCGACGGCGTCTACGGCCTGGTCGCCGAGGTGATCGAGGCGCCCCAGGCGTACGAGAAGGCGCTCACCGCGGTTCTCGGCGACCGGCTCCAGTACATCATCGTGCGGAGCCACGACGAGGGGGTCGAGGCGATCGACTATCTGAAGCGCGAGTCGACCGGGCGCGGCAGCTTCATCCCGCGCGACCTGACGCGCCGGGAAAAGAAGGCGCTGCCGATCGGCCAGCCCGAAGTGGTCGCGCCGATGATGGAAGTCGTCTCGGTGAAAGACGAATACCGCCAGATCGCCGAATACCTGCTCGCCAACGTCGTGATGGTGCGCGACCTCCAATCCGGCCTGACCCTGTGGAACCGCAACGGCTTCACCTGCACCCTGGTGACGCCGGAGGGCGAGGTCATCGATCCGAGCGGCGTCGTCACCGGCGGCAGCCTCGACGGGCTGGAGGGCAGCCTGCTGGCGCAGCGGCGCCAGATGAAGGAGCTGGCGGCGGTCATCGTCGAATTTCAAGCCGAGCTCAAGGGCCAGGAGAAAGAGGCCGCGGAGCTCAAGGCCCGCATCGCCGAAGCGGAGGCGGACCGCGCGCGCCTGGTCGAAGAGGGCCACCGGCTGGAGCTGGACAGCGTCCGCCTGGAGCACGAGCTGCTCGAAGCCGAGCAGGAGGTCCGCCGGCTCGAAGAAACCCGCAACGCGCTCGCCGGGGAGGAAAGCCACCTGGCGGAGACGCTGAACCTGCTCCAGGACGCGCTCGGCGAAGGCGGGCGGGAGATCGAGCGCTCGGGCGGCGAGCGAGTCGAGCGCGAAGCGGCCTTGTTGCAAAAGCAGCAGTCGCTCGCCGGGCTCGAAGCGACGCTCCAGCGGCTCGACACCGAAGCGACCGAATCGCGCATCCGCGGCGCCACCCTCTCCGAGAAGAAGGAGCACGCCAACCTCGACCTGGAAAACCGCCTACGGCTCGAGAGCGAGCTCGCCCGGCAGATCGAAGCGGCCGAGGCGGACCTCGCCGCGCTCAGCCGGAAGCGGGAGCGGCTGGTGGGCGAGATCGGCGCCGCCGAAAGCTCGGTGCTGGAGGGAAAAACGGCGCTCGCGGGACAGGAGGCCGACCTCGAAAGCCAGCGGCAAAAATACCGCGCGATCTCCCGCGCCATGATGGAGATCGAAGAGAGCGTCAAGGAGCTCAGGCCCGTCGGGCAGAGCTGCCAGGAGGAAAAAAACCGCCTCCTCCTCGCGCTCTCCGAGGAGCGCCTGAACCTGCAGCACCTGCTCGACGGCGTTCGGGAGAAGTACGACCTCGATTTGAGAGCCGCGGCCGTCGCGGCGCTGGATGAAAGTTTGCTCGAGGAATGGAAAGGCCAGATCGACGATTTGAAGGCGCGCCTCGACCGCATGGGCGAGGTCAACCTCGCCGCCATCGGCGAGTTCGAGGAGCTCACGAGCCGCTTCCAGTTCCTGAGCCAGCAAAAAGAGGACCTGGAAAAATCGATCGCCGACCTCCAGCAGACGATCGCCAAGCTCAATCGCGTCTGCCGGCTCCGCTTCAAGGAGAGCTTCGAGGAGATCAACCGGAAATTCGAGGAGATCTTCCCGCGCCTGTTCCGCGGCGGCAAGGCGCGCCTGGTGCTCACCGACGAGAACGACTACCTCGAGACCGGCGTCGAGATCGTAGTGCAGCCGCCGGGGAAAAAGCTGCAATCGATCACGCTCCTCTCCGGCGGCGAAAAAGCGCTCACCGCGGTGAGCCTGCTGTTCGCCATCTTCCTCACCAAGCCGAGCCCGTTCTGCTTCCTCGACGAGGTGGACGCGCCGCTCGACGACGCCAACCTTGACCGCTTCAACGAGATGATCAAGGAGATGAGCAGCTTCTCGCAATTCACCGTCATCACGCACAACAAGCGGACGATGCAGGCCGCCGAGGTCCTCTACGGCATCACCATGGAAGAGCCGGGCGTCTCCAAGGTCGTCTCGGTTCGAATGAGCTGATCGCTCGGTTTCGAATTTCAAGTTTCGCGTTTCGAGTCGGAGCCGAAACCGGCCTCCCGCCGTTCAACTTGAAACTATAAACTTGAAACGCCCGTTTTCGTTGTCGCACCCGCGCGCAGGTGATAAAACACACCTAGATCATGGCATCCGATTCCTTTTTTCAGCGGCTGAAAAGCGGCCTCGGCAAAAGCCGCGAGGGATGGGCGCAAAAACTGGAAGGCTTGTTCCAGGGGGAGCGCCCGTGGGACGACGCCAGCCTGGCGAGCCTGGAGGAGATTCTCCTCTCGTCCGACGTCGGCGTCCAGGCGACGCAGAGATTGTCGGACGCGGCGAACCTCTACGTCCGCGGCCGGAGCGTCGGGGACCTCTCGACGTTTCTGGAAAAAGAGATCGTCCACATTCTAAAAGAAGTCCGCCCCG
>DASWFA010000616.1:0-2286 GCA_036394475.1 Binatia bacterium | reverse complement strand
CGGCCCGTTCGGCGAGGCGCACGGCTACGTCGACCCGGGCGACCTGAACGGCGTCTTCGAGGTGACCTGCATCACGCACAAAAAAAATCCGGTCTACGTCTCGATGATCAGCCAGCTCACGCCGAGCGAGTCGAGCAAGATCAAGCAGTCGGCGTACGAAACGCTGGCGCTCAAGCACCTGCAGAAAACCGTCGGCCCGTCGGTCCTCCGCGTCGCGCTCTACGAGGATCTGCTCAACCGCCAGGTCGCGGTCATCCAGATGGACAAGGCCGAGCCGGGCGACACCTGGAAGGCGCTCGAAGGGCTGCTGCCTTCGCGGATCATCCACAAGATCATCGCGTGCGTCGGGCCGGACATCGACCCGCACGACCCCATGTCGCTCCTCTGGGCGATCGCCAACCGCTGCCAGCCGCACCGCGACATGAAGATCGTGCCGAACCGGCCGCTGCCGTGGAACCCGATCCGCTACGTCGCCGACGGCGAGCATTACGACGTGACCGATTCCACCCTGCTCGTCGACGCCACGCTCAAGGCGGAGTTTCCTCCGGTGGCGCTGCCGGGAAAGAAATATATGGAAGGGGCGAAAAAAATCTGGGACGAGCTCGGGCTGCCGAAGCTGACGCCGCGCCCGCCCTGGCACGGCTATTCGCTCGGCCTGTGGTCGGAGGAGCTGGTGGCCCAGGCGGAAAACGCCACCGCCGGCGAGCACGGCAAGAACGAAGCGTACAGCCGCGCCAAGGGAATCATGGCGCCCAAGGGGACGAAGTTCGTCGAGGTGAAAGAGAAGTACCTCGCCGACGAGCTGGCCTCGTTCAGAAAAAAGGCCAAGGGAAAAAAGAGCTGATGCGCGGAAAGTTCGCCGTTCAGATGCGCCATCATCGGAGCAAAATCTCCAGCCTCGCGGTTTTCCTGTCCCTGGTCGTTTCTTTTCCGGCCGGGGCCCAGTCGATCAAGCTGAGCTATTCCTCCGACAGCCCGGGGGCTTTGCCCGTCTGGGCCGCCAAGGAGAGCGGCATCTACGCGAAGAACGGCCTCGACGTCCAGCTGCTCCGCGTGACCGGCAACGTCGCGATGATGGCGGTGGTCTCGGGCGAGCTCGGCATCGGCTTCGTCGGCGGCACCGCCGCGATCACCAGCAACCTCGCCGGCTCGGATGCGATCATGATCGCCGCCGGGGAGGTCTCGACCGACTATTCCCTGGTGGTCAATCCCAAGATCAAGTCGCCCGAACAGCTCAAGGGCAGCATCATCGGCGTCGCCAGCCAGGTCGGCTCGGCCATGATCTCGACGCTCTACGCGCTGCAAAAATTCGGTCTCGGCCGCAACGACGCGACGATCCTGGTCGTCGGCGGCACGCCCGAGCGGCTCGCGGCGCTCCGCACCGGCCGCATCCAGGCGACGCTCTTAAGCCCGCCGACGAGCTTCGCCGCCGAGCGCGAGGGGTTCACCATCATGACCGACGTGATCGGCATGCCGCTGCCCTATAACAGCGTCGTCTCGACGCGGAAGTTCGTCCGGCAGAACGCCGATCTCACGCGGCGCTTCATCAAGGCCCACCTCGAAGCGGTGCGCCTGCTCAAGACCGACCGCGAGGCCGGCATCAAGGTCCTGGCCAAATATTTGAGGCAGACCAAGGACCGGACGCTGCTGGAAAAAAGCTACGACATCTCGACCGGCGACAACATCCTGCCGCGCAAGCAATACCCGACGCTCGCCGGCATCAAGACCGTGCTCGATTCGCTGGTGAAAACCTATCCGAAGGCGGCTACCGCCCGGCCGGAGGAGTTCACCGACACGAGCTTCATCAAGGAATTGGACGACAGCGGCTTTATCGACGCCCTGTATAAAAAATAAGGAAGGTCATGAAAGTTTTTAGCACCCTCTCGGCCGCGCTTGGGCTGGTCGTAACATTGGCCGGCGCCGCGGCCGGCGCGGACAACGTGAAAATCTCCATCTCCAACGTGGAGGGCTCTTTCCTGTTCGGCGCGGTCGCCGAGCGCAAGGGATTTTTCGCCCAGGAGGGGCTGAACCCCGAGCTCATCCGCATCGCCGGCAACGTCATGGTCCCCGCGATGTCCAACGGCGACATCGACTACACGCTGATGTTCGGCTCCGTGGTGCGCGCGACGCTCAGCGGCTTCCCGTTCAAAGTCGCGGCGAGCTTCGTCGACAGCCCGACCGGGGCGCTGGTCGGCAAGGCGGGCATCACGCCGCAGACGCTCAAAGGCAAGAGCATCGCGGTCAGCTCCTTCGGCGCGGGCGCGTACGTGACGGCGGTGCTCACGG
>DASWFA010000615.1:0-3456 GCA_036394475.1 Binatia bacterium | reverse complement strand
TTCGTCCAGGGAAAGCCGCGCGCCTCGAAGCGGCGCACGAGCCCTTCCGCCGTCGCCCGGTCCTCCATCAACCGCCGGCCGAGATACTCGCCCACGACCTCGGTCGTGAGATCGTCGGCGGTCGGCCCCAGGCCGCCGGTGCCGATGACGAGGTCGCCGAGCCCCAGGCCGTGGTCGAGCGCCCAGAGGAGGCGATCTTTGGTATCGCCGACTTTTAAAATGGCGACCACTTCCAGCCCGAGGGAGAACAGCCGGTCGGCGATGTGGGCGGAGTTGGTGTCCACCACCTTGCCGGTCATCAGCTCGTCGCCGGTGCTTAAAATCACAACCTTGCGTATCATAACAGGCCCCAGGAAAAGATCAGGCGCGCGATCACGAAAGTATAAAGCCCCGCGACGAGATCGTCCAGCGCCACGCCAAGTCCGCCGGGGATTTTTTCCGCCCGGCGGGCGGGGAAGGGCTTCAGGATATCGAAAAAGCGGAACAGAAGGAAAGCCAGCAGCGCCGGCTTCGGCCCGGCGGGCGCGGCGAAATTGGCGAGCAAAAAGCCGGCGACCTCGTCGATCACGATCCGCTGGGAATCCTTTTCGCGGAAGATCTTCTCGCCCTCGCCGCAGAGCCAGACCGCGGCGGCGATAAAAGCGGCCAGCGTGAGCAGCGCGAGCGGGAGCGAGCGGCCGGCGATGCGGTTCAAAGCCAGCGACAGGGGGATCGCCACGACCGTGCCGGCGGTGCCGGGCGCCAAGCGGATATACCCCGCGCCCGCGCCGGTGACTAAAAATAGGATTATTTGCTGTAGCTTGGGCATGCTTCAGCCCGGCGGGGCGGGCCTTTCCGGCCGATGGCAATAGGCCTGTGCCTTGAGGCGGTCCGGCAAACGTCGGATATGCGGCGAGCGCTGGACGAAGACGCGAACATTCCGACCGGCACCGCACAAGTCGTCGCGGCTGCGCGTCCCTGTGCCATCGCCCGTCCAGGCCCGCCCCGTCCCGGGCTTGCTGGTCTTTTGATTGTCGCTTCTCGCTCCGGCGCGAATCCAATACGAAGGGCGGTTCGCGAACCGGAGAGATTCTTCGCGGAGTTTATCCTGAGCGCGGCCGAAGGGCTCAGAATGACAAAAGAGGTTATACCAAAAGGACGACAAGTCCTATCTGTCATCCTGAACGAAGTGAAGGATCTCTCCGAATCCGCGCCCGGCTCCGGTTAGGATTTGATTCGAACTTATCCCGGTTGTCAACCGTCGATTTACGAAACCGGCGTGGCGGCGAGCTCGGTCAGGAAAAGCTTCTTCCGGGTCTCGAAGAGCCGGAGCAGGGCCGGCTCGATCTGATATTCCGCCGGCGACTCGAAGGTCAGCGGGTCGACGTACTGGTGATTCTGATAAATCTCGAAGTGCAGGTGCGGTCCGGTCGTCAGGCCGGTGGAGCCGACGAAGCCGATGACCTGGCCTTTTTTGACCGCCACGCCGTTGCGAATGCCGAGGGCGACTTTTTGCAGGTGGGCGTAGCGCGAGGAATAGACCGAATCGTGCTCGACCTCGATCAGCCGGCCGTAGCCGCCTTTTCTGAGTCCGGCGAAGAGGATCTTGCCGTCGGCGACCGCGCGCACCGGCGTGCCGCGCCGGGCGGCGAAATCGACGCCGGTGTGGGGGCGGTCGATGCCCAGCACCGGGTGCAGGCGGGAGTTGGAAAAGGTCGAGGTGATCTCGATAAAGTTCAGGGGGAAGCGGAGAAAGGCGCGCGCCAGCGTCCGGCCGTCCAAGTCGTAATAGTCGCCTTTGCCCTTTTCCTTCTCGAAGTACATGGCGAAGTAGCGCTGCCCCGAGTTGATCAGCTCGGCGGCGAGAATCCGAAACGTCGGGGCGGCTTTGCCGCCGGGGCGCGAGCGCTGCTCGTAGACGACCTTGAAGGTGTCGCCCTTGTGAATCTCCTTGTCGAAGTCCAGCTCCCACGAGAACATATCCGCCAGCTGCGAGAGCAGGGTCGGGTTCAGGCCGACGCGGGCGCCGTCGGCGAACAGCGTCGACTCGACCACCCCGCCGGCGGTTTTAAGCTCGACGTCGGCGGGCTTTTCGCGCTTGCTGAAGACGATGCCCCGGGTGCCTTTTTCCCAGGTGAGGATCGACTCTTCGTTCTGCTCGACCTCGATCGCCTTCAACATCTCCTTATTTTTTTGGCCCTGTTGCGCCCGGCTCGATGCGGGCGGCTGGGTCAGATAGAGCTGCACGTCCTTGCCGGGGCGGAAGGCGGTGAGCGGCAGATGCTTCTGGATCGATTGCAGCCAGAGCTTGCGGTCCTGGAGCGATACCCCATAGCGGACCAGGACGCTGGTCAGGGTATCGCCGGCTTGAATTTTATAGCCGATGCGCTTGAGCGCCCGGAGCCCTTCGGGGGGCGAGTAATCGTGCGCGGGCAGCGGCGGATTGAGAGCGCCGGACTGTCCTGACGGTTCGTTGAGCTTGGGGAGGAGATCTTCTTGCTGCCCGGCTCGGGTTGCAGCCGGGGTCCAGGCCAGCACTCCCAGGAGAATGCCGGCAGCGGCGGTGAGTTTAAAAGCCATGATGCAGAAGCGCGTTAACTAAATGACCTTTTTTCTACATTCGTCTATTCCGGGTTCGGCGAAATTCTGCTGTTAATAACCCGTTTTGACTCAAGTTGTCAACCCGGAAATAGCCCTAGAGCTTATATGTTACGGAAGCAATATCGATGCCAGAACGTCAGGCCGGGCTCAGAACGAGCCGGCGGAAATAGACCTCCAGCAGGAAGAGCAGGGCGGCGGCCAGGATGAGATAGGCCCGGAGCGGCGTCGCTTCGGGCGCCGCGGCCTCCGGCCGGTGCTCTTCGACCGCGCCCGGATTCAGCGCCCCGCCGGTCGCCTCGGCGACCCGCTCCAATAGAGGCAGGTTGAAATCGCCCCGGGGGGCCTCCCGGTCGTTGTTTTCCGCCGGCAGCGTGTAGCCGAGCGGAGGGTAAGCGACCGCGAGCCCGCGCCGCTCTTCTTTAAGCTCAATGCGGTAATCTCCGGGAGCGGTGAGAGGGAGATCGGCCTGATAATGTCCCGGCGCCAGCCGCTTGAGCGTCCCGTCTCCTCCGGCGCCCTGCGGGCCGCTATAGGAATAGCGGAAAGGATTGCCGTCGGACTCGGCGCCGTAGAGGTAAAAGTCCAGCACCGGCCGCGCGCCCGATAAATTGATGCGCGCCTCATATAGCGGGAGCGCTTCGCGCTCCCGCCCCGCCCACTCGAAAACCCGCCCCCAGAAGCGCTCCAGGCCGGGCCAGGCGATCCAGTCGCGCGACCAGCGGCCGGCCTGGTCGATCGTCAACACCGCCGCCTTGCCCTTGCCGTACTTCCACGACGCCAAAAGCGGCAAATTTTTCCCCTCGTTCTGAATCATCAAATCGAGGCGGGCCTCTTTCTTGAGCTCGCTCTCGACGTAGCCCTTCACCGGCGGGAACG
>DASWFA010000614.1:0-6970 GCA_036394475.1 Binatia bacterium | reverse complement strand
CGCATAAAAAAAATGTCGCCCGTCTTGACCGAGGGCTCTTTGTTCGCCCTCTTTCAGCGCCACGACATCGTCTTTCCCGCACGGATTCAAAACGCCTGGTCGTATCCGATCCTCGCCGTCTGCGACCTGCAAAAAAGAATGCCGTTCCACGACCCATGCCTGGACTTCGTGGCGGCGAAGATCTCCGACCCTAAATGGCGGACCATCCAAAAAGGGGCGATCGTCGCGGCCGCGTCGGAGCCGGCGGCGCAAACGGCGCTGCAAGCGTGCGCCGCCGAGGAGAGCCCCCGGACCGATTCCGATGCGGCTTATTTTTTCTCCGGCCGGAGGGATTCGGGGAAGTATTTGGAGGGAGACCAGACGTTGACGGTCAGATTGCGGCAGCCGAGAATGCGCAGCTCGCGCATGATGCGGATGTAGTCTTCGGAATCGATAAAATTCCGGCACGTCTCGAGCGACTCGAAATCGATGGTGATGGCGACCTGCGGCGTCACTTCGAGCGGATTGCGGTAGTTGCGGATCTCGATCACTCCCTTGTGCGACAGCGTGGTCGGCAGCCAGTCGTTCTTCGCCTTGTTGGCGTAAACGGTGAGGTTCGCCTTCTGGTCCGGCAGGTCCCACTGCACGACGAAGTGAACCACGGTCAGATCGTCCTCACGAGCCCGCCGTCGACCTGGATCGTCGCCCCGGTGATGTAGCTCGCCCGGTCCGAGCCGAGAAAGACGATCAGGTCGCCGGTCTCCTCGGCCGTGCCGTAGCGGCCGAGCGGGATCTCCCCGGCCATTTCCTTGTTGACCTCGTCGATCGATTTCTTCGTCCGCTCGGCGCGGGCCGCGTTCAGCTTTTTAGCGCGGTCGGTGTCGATTCTTCCCGGGCAGACGTTGTTGACGAGGATGTTGTCCCTGGCCAGCTCGCGCGAGAGCGACTTGGCGAGCCCGATGGCGCCGCTGCGGACGCCGTTGGAGAGGACGAGCCCGGCGATCGGCTCTTTGACCGCGTAGGACGAGATGTTGATCACGCGGCCGCCGCCGGCTTTGCGCAGGTGCGGCACCGCTTCGCGCGTGAGCCGGACGGCGCTCAGGAAGTTCAGCCGGAAGGCGTTCTCCCAGTCCTCGTCGGTGAATTTCATGAACTCGCCGGGAGGCGGCCCGCCAGCGTTGGTGACGACGACGTCGAGGCGGCCGAACTTCTCCACCGTCTGGGCGACCCATTTCTGGATGTCTTCCGCGCGCGTCATGTCGGCGACGAGCGCGAGCACGTCGGCGCCGGTGTCGCGCCGGATCGCCTCCGCGGTTTCCTTGAGCTGCGCCTCGCCGCGGGCGCAGATGCTCACCCTGGCGCCCTCGCGCGCGAAACCCATGGCCGCGGCGCGGCCGATGCCCTGGCTCGCGCCCGCCACCATGGCGACTTTTCCTTTTAATCCCAAATCCATCTCTCCCCCTAATCCCTAATGCCTGTTGCCTAAGGCCTGCTCTTTTATTTTTGACTCCAGTAAATATTGTCCCGAAATTCCGGATGCAGACGCAGGATGTAGAGAGCCAGCATCCCGTGCGCGCCGAGCTGCCGGAGCCGCCGCGGATCGCCCGCCCGGAGCGCGTCGCGCTCCTCGGGGCTGAGCTCGTAGCGGCCGGCGGCGCCGTCGAGATCGACGGCGGCCTCCTGCAAGACCCGTTCGTTCATCTTGAGGTCGAAAAGAAACCGGTTGAGATGATAGCTGCTCATTTTATATCTTCCAGCTCACGAATCCCCATCCCGTGGCGACGTGGTCGGGCATGTAAAACGTCGCCGACGCCTTGGCGTCGCCGACCGCGCCGATCACGACCATCCAGTTGAGGAATTCCGAATCGCCGGACTTGCAGATCTCTTCCACCGAATAGTCCGCCAGCGACCTCCCCTTGCCCTGACGGAGGATCTCCAGCAATTGGTGATCGAAGCCGGTGTCGATCTCGCCGATTCTCGGCGAGCCGGGAAAATGGGAGAGGCCGCCGGTCGCGAGGATCGCCACCCGCTCTTTCCAGCCGTCGGCGACCTGGCGCACCAGCTCGCCGACCTGAAAGCAGCGGCGCGGCGTCGGTATCGGCTCGACCCAGGTGTTGACGTAGATCGGCAGGATCGGAATTTTGGCCTCGGGGAGCAGGAAATAAAGCGGCACGTTCTGCGTGTGCTGCAGCTCGATGTATTCGCCGAAGGAAAAGTCGATGCCGCGGTCGATGCCCGCTTTGAGGATCGCCCGGCCGAGCTCCTTGTGATTCCGGTAGTGAAATTTGTGGCGGGTGAATTGCCCCTTCACCTCGTCGGCCAGCGTGACGAAAAAAGTCGGGATGTTGTTGAACGTGAAGTTGACGAACTGGTCGTTGGCGACGACGATCAGCACCTCGGGGCGCGCCGCCTCGAGGTCGGCGCGGAGCGCCGCGTAGGCCTTTTCGGCGTCTTGCCGGAGTTTTTGCTGCGCCTCCAGGGAGGGCTTGGACGAGGCCGCCTGCGGGGCCATGCGATAGTGGAGCCCCATGAATTCGTCCCACTCCGAGCCCGGCTCGAGGAGGATATTGGGCGCGTGGCTGGCGGCTACGGCGGCGACAAAAGACATTCCCGGTCTTCTCTTTCAGCTTGAGAATCTATAGCCCACGGGAAGAAAAAATCAACTTGGTCGATCCGGCGGTCATCCTTTGGGAAACTCGTAGGACGACGGCACCGAAGCCGGCTCCTTGCCGTAGACGACGACAATTTCCATGAGCGGCCCGAGCTCGATCTTGTCGAGGGGCCGGTTCACCATTTTTCCGTTCACGAACACCTTCGGCGCCTCTTTCCGCGCCGGCGCCCCTTCCCCCGTGGCCTTCCAGATGGAGAAAAATTGCGCCAGCGTGAACGCCCGCTTCTTCGGCGCTTCTATATGGATGATCCCGCTGCCGTCGTGCGTGTGCATCCAATAGAGGCACTTCTCGGCCGGGATGATGCCGACCTGCGGCGGGACGGCGTAAGGCTTGCCGTCGACGAAAATATCCAGATGGGCATGGATATGAAAATCGCCGTACTCCTGGCGCTCGCACTGGATCCCGCCGATCGGCTTGCCGTCGGCGGCGCCGAATGCGGGAGCGATCCTGCCGGCTCCCGGCGCCAGGAGCAGCCCCGCGGCGAGCCCGATCTTTAGCAGCCCGTCGGTTAGTTTGTTGAGCCTCTGCAGCATGGCGCCCTCACAGGTGTTTAAATTTGGAACGCCAACACTATACTTGCTTCCCCGCCCGCGAGGCAAGCTCGGAGGGAACAGCCGGATAATTGAGAACCGCGACCGGTTAAGCCGTTCGGATCGTCGGGGGGCGGAACTTGATCGCGGCCGCGACCGCAAGCGCCACGAAAAGCGCCAGAACGGCGGCCTCGGCGGCCACAAACGGCGGCTCGGTCCCGGTCGGCGCCAGTGCTCTCAGCGCCGGCACCTTCAGGAAAGCCTGCACGACCCCGACAAAGACGTTGAGATAGAGCGCGAGCGCGGCGGTTATCACATAAATCCAGCGCCAGGCGCCGACAAGATGAAAGGCGTAGCGCGTCAGGATGGCGACCGCCAGGACGGCCAGCGACAGAATGCCGACCTTGTGGGACGGCAGCAGGTGATCGAACGGAAAGCCGAACCCGGTCACGCTGGTTAAAACCGTGGTCGCGAGGAAGGTCGCCGTCCAGCCGTCGAGTCTTTTCCCGCCGAGCATGCCGAGCAGTACGACGGCGCCGGAGAAAATCCCGATCAGGCTCAAAACGACGTGCACCAAAGTAAACGTGGAAATCGACATACCCAGGATCATGACACGCCTCCTCTCGAACCGGCCTTTGGCGGAACTATCAATACCCCTTTTATTCGCGCAGCACCTGGTGCACGAAGGAGACCGCGATCGACCCCTCGCCCACCGCCGAGGCGACGCGCTTGATGTTGCCGGCCCGGACGTCGCCGACCGCGAACACCCCGGGCAGGCTGGTTTCGAGAAGGTAGGGCGCCCTGGCGAGCGGCCAATGCGCGGCCGCCAGATCCTCCGGCGCCAGATCCGGACCCGTCTTGATGAACCCCTTCGCGTCGAGCGCGACGCAGTCCCTGAGCCAGTCCGTGCTGGGAACGGCGCCGGTCATGACGAAGACGTGCTTGATGGCGCGGCTCTCGATCTTTCCGGCCGCGCCGTCCCGCCAGCTGACGCGCTCGAGGCGATCGCCGCCCTCCAGCGCCGCGATTTCCGTGGAAACGTGCAGGTCGATGGCGGGATTTTGCTCGATGCGCAGAACGAGATAGCGCGACATGCTCTCCGCCAGCCCCGGCGAGCGCACGAGCAGGTGCACGCGCCTGGAGGTCCCGGCCAGGAACACCGCGGCCTGGCCGGCCGCGTTGCCCCCGCCGACGACGATCACCTCTTCGTCGCGGCACAGCTGCGCCTCGACGAACGTCGCGCCGTAGTAGACGCCCGCCCCCTCGAACCGCCCCAGGTTCTCGAGCCCGAGTCTCCGGTAGTCGGCGCCGGTCGCGATGACGACCGCGCGCGTCGGCACGCGCGGCCCATCGTCCATTTCGACGGCGTAGGGCCGGCGGTCGCAGGCGAGCCGGCCGGCGCGCTTGGCGACGATCATCTGAGCGCCGAACTTTTGCGCCTGGGCGTAGGCCCGGCCCGCGAGCGCCTGGCCCGAGATACCCGTCGGAAAGCCGAGATAGTTCTCGATCTTCGAGCTCAAGCCGGCCTGTCCCCCGGGCGAGTTCGCTTCCAGCACCAGGACGTCCAAACCCTCCGACGCGCCGTATACCGCCGCCGCCAGCCCCGCGGGCCCGGCGCCGACGATGACGAGATCGCGCATCTGCATTGGATCGATCGCCTCGTTGAAGCCGAGGCACTCGGCGACCTCCCGGTTCGTCGGGTTCTTCAGCACGATCGCGGCGCGGCAGATGAGAACGGGCACGTCCGCGGCGCTGATATGGAAATGATCCAGCATGTCCTGCACGCCGGTGTCGCGGTCGAGATCGATATACGTATACGGATGAGCGTTGCGCGTCAGGAACTCCTTGATGCGCAGCGTCCCGGGAGAATCGCTCGACCCGAGAAGAACGGCGTCGCCGAAGCCGCGCGCGATCAGCTCCACCCGGCGCAGGATGAACGCCCGCATGAGGATCTCGCTGAGCTCGCTGTCGGTCTGCACCAGCGCCAATAGCTGCTGGCGCTCGAGCTCGATCACCTCGCCGGCTTCGGCCGCGCGCGTCCGGAGCATCCCCCGGCGCCCCGAGAGCAGGTTGACCTCGCCGGTAAACTGCCCCGGCCGGTGGACCGTCACGAGCTCCTCGGCCGCGGCCGAGGGGCGAATCAGCTCGAAGCTGCCCTCGGTCACGACGAAAAAGAGCGCGCTCTGCTCGCCCGCTTCGATCAGCACCTCGCCGGGCCCGACCCGGCGCCGCCGCCCGTGCGCGGCGACGCGCGCGATTTGCACCGGCGTCAGCGTGGGAAACATCTGGGCGGCGCGCGCGGGAGGCGCCAGGGAAACCCGTGGGGTCGTTTCGGTCATAGGCGCGCTCTTATCTCCCTCGTGGGCCATGGCGGAGTCCTGCGGAAAATGTTTTCTCTTTGTCCATGCGGCCTGCCGACTCCGGGTCCGCCTCAGCGCCGGGCGCCCGCATCCCGCGCCGCGCCATAGCTCCTGTCCCCGGGCGGCGCCGCTTTGGGAAGCCCGAGGGACGCGATGTCGACGACGAAGCGGTAGCGCACGTCGCCCCGGATCATGCGCTCGTAAGCTTCGTTGATCTGCTGCATGGCAATCACCTCCACGTCGGCGAAGACGCCGCGCGCGGCGCAGAAATCGAGCATCTCCTGCGTCTCGCGGATGCCGCCGACCGCCGAGCCGGCCAGGCGCCGGCGCTCCATGACGAGCGGCGCGGCGTCGAGCGGAGACGGCCCCGGCAGCCCGACGAGCACCATCGTCGCGTCGCGGCGGAGCAGGTTCAAATAGGCGCTGTAGTCGTGCGCCGCGGCGACCGTGTCGAGGATGAAATCGAAGCGGCGCGCGTTCTTCTCGAACGCCCCCGCGTCGCGCGTGGAGATGAAATCGTCGGCGCCGAGCCCGAGCGCGTCCGCGCGCTTCTCCGGCGAATGGCTGAGCACGGTGACCCTGGCGCCCATGGACCTGGCGAGCTTCACGCCGACGTGCCCCAGGCCGCCCAGGCCGACGACCCCGACCTCGTGGCCGGCGGCGATCTTCCAGTGGCTGAGCGGCGAGTAGGTGGTGATGCCGGCGCAGAGCAGCGGCGCCGCGCGCTCGAGCGGCATGCCGTCGGGGATGCCGACGACGTAGGCTTCGTCCACGGTGATGCGGGTGGAATAGCCGCCGTAGGTGGGCGTCTTGCCGTCGCGCTCGTAGCCGTTGTAGGTGAGGCTCATGCCGCGCTCGCAGTACTGCTCTTCGCCGGCCCCGCAGGCTGCGCATTCGCGGCAGGAATCGATGAAACAGCCGACGCCCACGGTGTCGCCGGCGCGCCACTTTTCTACCTCGGCGCCGGCGCGGACGACCCGGCCGACGATCTCATGGCCCGGCACCATCGGGAAGATCGATCCGCCCCACTCGTCGCGGGCCTGATGGATGTCGGAGTGGCAGACGCCGCAATAGAGAATATCGATCAGCACGTCGCGCCTGCCGGGCTCGCGGCGCTCGATCGTGAGCGGCGTGAGCGGCGCCCCCGACGAAAGGGCCGCGTAAGCTTCGGTCTCAAGCATTCTCCCTGTCTCCTTTTTTTCGGCGGATGTTATAGGAATTCGACCAGCCTGGGAATGACCTGCCCCGGCGCCTCTTCCATGAGCCAGTGGCCGGCGCCGCGGACGACGACGCCTTCGACGTTTTTCGCCACCAGCCGGCCCTGTTGAATCAGAAAATCGCCGGAGGCTTTTTCGCCCGCGAGAACCAGCATCGGCATCGGCAAGGGCGTGCCGGCGAAGCGGGCGAATTCCTCGGCGTCCCGCTCGAA
>DASWFA010000613.1:0-2744 GCA_036394475.1 Binatia bacterium | reverse complement strand
TCCCGACTATTACGCCATCCAGGTGATGAACTACATTCTCGGCGGCGGCGGCTTTTCCTCCCATATGATGGACTCGATCCGCACCGAGCGCGGCCTGGCCTATTCGGTCTACAGCGACTTCGAGCCGCAAAAATACGCCGGCAGCTTCGAGGTCGTCATGCAGACGAGGAACGACGGCGCCGCCGAGGCGATTCGCCTCGCCATTATGGAGATGCGCCGCATGCAGGAGCAGGGGGTCACAGAGGAGGAGCTAAAAGATGCCCTCGATTACCTGATCGGCAGCTTTCCGCTGCGCTTCGATACCAACCGAAAAGTGGCCAATTTTCTCGCCCAAGTCGAGTTTTTTTCTCTCGGCCTCGATTATCCCGACAAATATCCTGATATAATTCGCAAAGTTACCAGGGACGACGTGCTTCGAGTCGCCAAAGCCTATCTCCATCCCGAGCGGCCCATCGTCGTCGTGGTCGCGGATCAGGCGAAAGCCGCTCTCGGCAAGAGTTCGCTTGACACCGATAAGGGGCTATAGTAAATGTCATGCAGTGATTAGCATACGTTTTGAATCTGTAGCAGCCAGACCGCGTTCTCTTCTACAGAAAGGCGACTCTTAAATGAAAAAGGTCCTCGTAGTTGAAGACCACCCGGATATGCGGGAGTTGCTTATCTGGCAGATGGAGTTGATGGGGTTTTCCGCCATTCCCGCGAAACACGGCCGGGAAGGCGTGGAGAAAGCGGTCTCGGAAAAGCCCCAGCTGATCCTGATGGACATCATGATGCCCGGCATGGACGGCCGGGAGGCGACGCGGCTGCTCCGCTCCCATCCCGACACCCAGAATATCCCGATTCTGGCCGCCACCGCGCTGTTCCGGGACCACGATCTCAAGACCTGCATGGACGCTGGATGCAACGACTACATCGTCAAGCCGTTCACTTTCCAGGAGCTGCAGGGCAAGGTCCAGGAATTTCTCGCCGGCCAAAGCGTGACCGTTCAGTAATTCCGCTCTTCCCGAACCTTCTTTCCGCCCCCTTTCCCGAGGTCCGTCCGTGACGCGCCGGGAAAAAGCCATTGCTATCGTCAGGCGCCTCGCCGAAGCCGGCCATGAGGCCTATTTCGCCGGCGGCTCGGTGCGCGACATGCTTTTGGGCAAGGCGCCCGAGGACTACGACATCGCCACCGCCGCGCTGCCCGAAGAGATCCAAAAAATCTTTCCCCGGACGGTCCGGGTGGGCGCCGAGTTCGGCGTCATCCTGGTCCTCGACGACGGCGACTCCTTCGAGGTCGCCACGTTCCGCCACGACGGCCCCTACCTCGACGGCCGCCGGCCCAGCAGCGTCCGCTTCGCCGGCCTGGAAGAGGACGTCCGCCGCCGCGATTTCACCATCAACGGCATGATGTACGACCCGCTGGCGGACCGGCTGATCGACCTCGCCGGCGGCAAGGACGACCTCGCCCGGCGCCTCATCCGCGCCATCGGCGCGCCGCGCGCGCGCTTCTCGGAGGACCGCCTGCGCATGATTCGCGCCGCGCGCTTCGCCGCGAGCCTCGGCTTCGACATCGAGGAGCATACGCTCGCGGCGATTTGCGCCGAGGCGCCGAACATCGCGCTGGTTTCCTGGGAGAGGATCGGCGAGGAGATCACCCGCATCCTGACCGAAGGCGGCGCGCGCCGGGGCTTCGAGATCCTCGACGCGACCGGCCTTCTCTCCGTCGTGCTGCCCGAGATCGCCCAAATGAAGGGCGTGGAGCAGACTCCGGACTACCACCCGGAGGGCGACGTGTTCGCGCACACGATGCTCGCGCTGTCGCATCTCGCCGGGCCCACGGAAACCCTCGCCTACGGCGCGCTGCTTCACGACGTGGGCAAGCCGGCGGCGGCCGGGCGGAAGGAGGGGCGCGTCACGTTCTACGGCCACACCGAAAAGGGCGCCGAGACGGCGATCGAGATTTTAAAGCGCCTCAAGCGGAGCCGGGCGGTCTGGGAGCGGGTCGCCTACCTGGTGAAAAATCATCTGCGCCACACGCAGGCGCCCAAGATGCGCCTCGGCACGCTCAAGCGCTTTCTCGCCGAGGAGGGCATCGAAGAGCTGCTCGAGCTCACCCGGATCGACGCGTTGGCGTCGAACGGCGATCTCGCATATTATGATTTCTGCCGCCGCAAGATGGCCGAGCTGAAGCCCGAGGAGATTCATCCCGAGCCGGTCATTACAGGCAAAGATTTGATCGCCATGGGCTACCCTCCCGGGCCGCTGTTCCACGAAATCCTGGAGCGCGTCCGCGAGGCCCAGCTCGAAGGGGAGATCCGCGGCAAAGACGAGGCGCTCGATCTGGTGCGCCGGCAATATGGCAGCGCGAAATAGCGGCATCTACAGTCGGCGGCTTTATCCGCATCCACAGGCCGGTTAAAACAACGGGGAGTCATTCCATGAAAGCGAAAAACGGCATGAAAGTCGTGGGCCACCGTCTGCCGCGCGTGGACGGCAAGGACAAGGCGACCGGGAGGGCGCTCTACACCGTCGACGTCGAGATCCCCAACATGGCGGCGGGGAAGATCCTCCGGAGCCCGCTTCCGCACGCCCGGCTCGTGAAGATCGACGCGCGGAAAGCCGAGCGGCTTCCCGGCGTCGTCGCGGTCGTCACGCGCGCCGACCTCGGCGCGCTCAATTATTACTACGGCGCGGCCTACAAGGACCAGCCGATCGTGGCGGTGGACAAGGTCCGGTTCGTCGGCGATCCGGTCGCCGGCGTG
>DASWFA010000612.1:0-2340 GCA_036394475.1 Binatia bacterium | reverse complement strand
GGCGGCTCGTCAAGCCGCGAAATTCGAGCCGGCTCACCGCCCGCGGGGCTTTCATGTCCGAGACGTCGAGCACGATGCCGCCGGCGTCGCCGTAGGAAAGATAGGCCCGGTCGCCCTCGACGTGCGCCGGGCCGTGCAGCGACAGCTTGGCGCCGGACTTTACCGCTTGGGGCGCGTCTTTTTTCTGCTCTTCGAGGGCGAAGGAAGAGATCTGCTTCGGCCGCGCCGGATTGGAGATGTCGACGATCTGATAAATCTTGCCGTCGTAGCCGGGCGCGCCTCCGGCCGCGTGCACGAGCGCGCCGCCGTCGTAAAAATTCCGGTGCGTCCCCGTGCCGCCGGTGCGGTAATGGCCGAGCCGGCGCGCTTCCCTCGGTCTCGAAACGTCCCAGACGAGAAACCCTTCGGCAAAGGCTTTGCCCTCGTCGCCGCCCCAGCCCGGCGCGATCCGCTCGAGCGCCGTGATCATCTTATCTTCGGCCACCTGGATTTGAATCGTCCAGGTATTCTCCGGCCCGGGGATGAACGCTACGTACTCGGGCGCGGCCGGATCGGTGACGTCGACAATGCTCCAGCCGCGATGCCAGAGGTGCGCGAGATACAGATACCAGCGCCCGTTCACTTCCTGCAGCGCCAGCTTGAAGGCGGGCTTGCCGTTTAAATCGTGATAGCCGACGAGATCGATGTTATGGGCGAAGAAGGATGGGGTTGTCTGTTCCATTGCCGGCGAGCTTTTTAGTTTCAGGTTTCGAGTTTCAGGTTTCAAGGTGGCCAGAAACTCGAAACTTTAAACTTCGCTTTGGATCGATGGTCAACGGCTTATCGTCACTCCAATTCTAGCGCAATACTTTTTAACCGGGCAGCGGCCGCACATCGGGGAGATGGGTCGGCAGAGGTGCTGGCCGAAGGTCACAAGGAGGTCGTTGTATTCGATCCAGTATTGCTTCGGGAGCTTCGCCCGCAGGGCGAACTCGGTCTTCTCGGGATTTTTCGTCTTTAAATAGCCCCAGCGATTGGAGATGCGGTGCACGTGCGTGTCCACGCAGATGCCGGGCTTCCTGTAGCCCAGCGTGACGACCAGGTTGGCGGTCTTCCGCCCGACGCCCTTGAACTTGAGCAGCTCGTCGATCTCGTCCGGCACCCTGCACGAATATTCCCGGACGAGCTTCCGGCAGATGTCGCGGACGACTTTCGCCTTGGTGTGGTAGAAGCCGACGGGGAAAATCGCCTTCTCGATCTTCGCCACCGAAAGCCGGGACATCGCCTCCGGCGTGTCGGCCAGGGCGAAAAGCCGCCGGCTCGCCTGGGCCGTCGTCGTGTCCTGGGTGCGCAGGCTCAGGATGCAGGAGATCAAGACCTGAAACGGGCTGCCGGAATTTTCCGCCACCAGCGTGACGATGGGCGTCTGCCAGTTCGGCACGGCGCGCCGGAGAATGCGGATCGCGGTATGGATTTCCCGGTCGGTCATCGGGCGAACGAGTGCCTGAAGGGTTTCCGATCCGGGGGAATATAGCAAATTCAGACGGCGGGCGATAGGCCGGGGGGCGCTTCCCGCTCGGGATCGGGTGGAGCGGCCTGGCCGTCGGCCACCGGCAGCTCGACGACGAACCTCGAGCCCGCGCCCAGCGTGCTCGATACGGAGATCCTGCCGCCGTGGCCCTCGACGAACGCTTTGACCAGCGCCAGACCGATGCCGGTGCCCTTGGCCTGCGACCGGGAGGCGTTGGTCGCCTGATAAAATTTCGTGAAGAGCTTCGGCAGCTCTTCGGCGGCGATGCCGATGCCGGAGTCCTTGACGGCGAGGTAGATTTTCCGATCGAAACAGAACAGGGCCACTTCGACCGAGCCGCCGCGCTCGGTGTATTTGACCGCGTTGCTCAAGAGATTGCTGAAGACCTGCGAGAGCTTCTCCGCGTCGGCGAGCGTCGGCGGCAGCGGCTCGGACAACATCTTGATCGCGATGTCCTTGCGCGAGGCGAGCGCCCGCGCCTCCTCGACGGCCCGTCCGACGAGAAGCCCGATCTGAGTCGGGCTCCGGCGATACTCCATCATGCCGGCGTCGACTTTCGCCAGGTCTAAAAACTGGTTGGTGAAGCTCATGAGTTTTTCCGAGTTCGATCCGATGAGCTCGAGCATCTCCATTTGCTTGCCGTTGACGGCGCCCAATTCCTGCTCGGCCAGAAGATTGCGGGCGAAAAAGATGATCTGAAGCGGATTGCGCAGCTCGTGAACGATTTGATGCATCAGATCGGCTTTGGTTTCGTTGGCTTTTTTCAGACGGGCGCTCATGTCGTTGACCGCGTCGGCGAGCAGCGCCGTTTCGTCGTGGGAGCGCACCCG
>DASWFA010000611.1:0-7127 GCA_036394475.1 Binatia bacterium | reverse complement strand
ATTTTCGACGCGCCGTTCGATTTCACCAGCCGCTTCAGCGGCCAGCGCGATTTCTTCAGCAGCGACTTCAAGCCGAGCGAGCTCGAAGACACCGCGGTCAACTTCATTCCCGACGTCAACGCCGTGCCGCTGAACGATCATCCCGAGCGCGGCGTCGGCTTCAGCCGTCTGGGCATCCACCTCTCGGGCAACTCCATGGTCGGCCACATCATGGCGATCAAGTCCGGCACCTACAAGAAAGCGCACCGCCATCACGCGGGCGCCCAGGTGATCGTGCTCGCCGGCAAGGGGTACAGCCTGATGTGGCAGCCGGGAGGCGAGTTCGTGCGCGTCGATTGGAAGAGGGGGAGCCTTTTGGTCCCTCCGGAAGGCTGGTTCCACCATCACTTCACCACCAGCCCGGAAGCGGCGCGTCACCTGGCGCTCCGCCGCGGGCTCCGGGGCGTGGGGGCGAACTGGCAGCCGTCGCTGAGCGAGCACGAGGGCGGGCACATGCTCGAGCACGAGGACGAGCCGCCGGAGATCCGGGCGATGTACGAGGCGGAGCTGGCCAAGGAAGGGATCACGCTCCGGATGCCGCCGATCGCGCGCAAATAGATCTATCTTAAGATCGTCAGGGCCACATACCTGCCGGCCAGGACGGCGAATATCGACAAGAGCACGTTCGCCGCGCAATTGAGCGACAACAGCGAATAGTCCTCCATCTCCAGCAGCCGCACCGTTTCGTAGGCGAAGGCGGACATGGTGGTGAAGGCGCCGATAAATCCCACGGTCCAAAAACCGCGAAGCTCCGGCGACATGCCTTTGCCGTACGCGACGCCGTAGAGAATCAATCCCAGGACGAAGCTTCCGCTGACGTTGACCAACAAGGTGCCCAGCGGAAACGCGCCCAGCCACCCGCCCACGGCCCTGGACAACAGATAGCGCGCGATGGCGCCGAAAAAGCCGCCGATGCCGATGTAGAGAGATAGTATCATGGCATTCATGGCGTGCCTTTCCACGCGAAGAGGATTTGGGGCGGGATCGACCGGGGCTTGCCGGGCAACCAGACCTGATGCATAACGCTACCTCCAGAGTGAAAGTAGGCGTTATCAGCCCCGACGGGCGGTTCATGGAGAACGCCATCTCCGGCAAAATTTCCCGATATCTAGCAGCTTCGCCGGGCGCTTTCAAACGAACGGATGTTTGTCCGATAACGGGAGTTGGAGTATCTTTCGTGACAGAACAGGTCTCGGCGAAAACAGGAGAACACGATGAAAGTCGAAGCAATCGCGCGCTTGCTGGACGGGAAATTATCGGGCGACGGCGATAGAGAAATCCGCGGCATCGCCGGGCTGGAGAGCGCCGGGGCGGGGGACCTGACCTTCGCCGAGGGCGAGCGGGCGCTCAAGCGCGCGGCCGATTGCAGCGCGGGCTGCATCCTGATTCCGACGTCGGCGGAGCTTCCCGGCCAAACAACCATCGCCGTCAAACATCCAAAACTGGCGCTGATCCGCGCCGCGGAAGTCCTGCTCGCCAAACCGGCTATCGAGCCCGGCGTCCATCCGACGGCGGTTGTCTCCCCGAGCGCGCGTCTCGCGCCCGGCGTTTCCGTCGGAGCGCACGCGGTGATCGAAGACGAGGTCTCGGTCGGCGACGGAACCGCCGTCGGCGCGGGAGTCTTTCTCGGCCGCGGCGTGGAGATCGGCGCCAACTCGATTCTCCATCCCCGCGTCTCGATTTATCCCGGCGCGCGGATCGGCAGCCGCGTGGCGATTCACAGCGGCGCGGTCATCGGCGCGGACGGCTTCGGCTACGTCTTCGCCGACGGCCGGCACCATAAATTCCCCCAGCTCGGACGGGTGATCCTAGAGGACGACGTCGAGATCGGCGCCAACGCGACGATCGACCGCGGCTCGCTCGGCGACACGATCATCGGCCAGGGCACGAAGATCGACAACCTCGTGCAGATCGCGCACAACGTGCGCGTCGGTCGCCATTCGGTGATCGCGGCGCAGACCGGAATCTCGGGCAGCGTCGTGATCGGAGACTACGTCGTGCTCGGCGGTCAAGTGGGCGTCGGCGACAGGGTGAAAATCGAGGACCAGGCGGTCATCGGCGCGCAAGCGGGCATCCCCACCGGCAAGATCGTGCGCCGCGGGAGCGCCATGTGGGGGACGCCGGCGCGGCCGATGGCGGAGTTCAAGAAAACCCACGCGGCGATAAAAAATCTGCCGCACCTGGCTCGCAAGGTAAAAGAGCTGTCGGCGAACCCCGGCGGTCGGCCGGGACGGTGATTCGCTTCTCAACGACGGGAAAAAGTCGTTGCCGATTATTTTGTACCGATGCAGGCGCGGCCCTTCGAAGGATACTCGTGGAGGCGGCGGTTGACACGTCCCGGCGTGGTGATACGATGCCACCCCGCCAGGGCGAACGGGCAATTCGCTTCGCTGCTTTCTGTTAACGCCGATCGCCCTTTTTCGATTCGTTCCCGCTTGCGGCCGAGGGGGTTATCGATGAACCGCCGCCGTCGCCGACATCCGATCGGGCTCTTTCTCGCCCTGTCCGTATTCCTGGCGCTCGAGCTCCCATGGTGCCTCGCCGCCGCCGCCGCGCCGCCGAAGCTGGTCGTCGGCTACGCAGCGGGGACCGCCCGGCTCATGCCGCTGTGGATCGCCCAGGAACAGGGCTTTTTCGCCAAATACGGCGTCGACGTGGAGCCCGTGCTCATACGCGGCGGCACCACGCTCGTCACCGGCCTGGCCGCGGGGGACGTTCACATGGGCCGGACGGCGGGCGCGGCGGTTCTGTCGGCGGTGGCGGCCGGGCACGATCTCAAGATGGTCGCGACTTTCTCCGCTCGCAATTCTTATAACGTGGTCGTCCGGCCGAACATCAAAAAGGCCGAAGACATACGCGGGAAAAAAATCGCCATCAACAGCTTCGGCGGCGGCACCTGGGTAGGCGCCATGCTCTGGCTGGAGCATTTCGGCCTGGAGCCGCAGCGCGATCAAATCCTGATGCAATCGCTCGGCGATCAGAATATTCAGGCCCAGGCGCTGGACTCGGGCGTCGTCGACGTCGCGTTCGTCGACACCTTCTACAGCAACTGGCTCAGGCAGAGGGGGATGACGGTCCTCGCGGACTACACCGAGCTCAAGGAGCCCATCGTCAGCCAATCGTCGGTCGTCCAGCGCGCGTTTTTGCAGCAGCGTCCGGACGCCGTGGAGAGTTACCTCAAGGGGGAGATCGAAGGCATGGCGTTCGCCGCCGGGCCGAAAAACAAGGCGGCGACGATTAAAATGCTCATCCGGCGGCTCCGGACGGACGCCGCCGGCGCGGAGGACGGCTATCTCGATCTGCTCCGGGGGGTCGAGCGCAAGCCGTTCGCCTCGCTCGATGGAATGCGCAACCTCCAACGGCTGCTCAGAGGCCGCTATCCGAAGATCGGCGAGCTGAAAGCCGAAGAGATCGTCGACAACCGTATTATGCGCAAGCTCGAAGAGAGCGGTTTTATCGAGCGCGTATACGCCGCTCAAGGCGCCGGCGTTAAATGAAGGCCGCTCCGATTTATTCGGGAGAAGCTGAACGATGAAAAAAATTATTCCGTCGATGATATCGCTGCTGCTCGGCGCGTGGCTCGTTTCCGGTGAATCGGCGCTCGCCCTCGATAAAGTCAACGTTACGCTCCCGTCCAAGTCTTTTCAGTTCATCGTCTTTCCGCTCGCCAAGGAGCGGGGCTACATGAGCGAGGAAGGCATCGACCTCAACACCGTCGTCATGGCGTCCACGACCGGCCTGCAAGCCGTGGTGGCGGGGGAGATGGACTTCACCGGCTCCGGCAGCAGCGCGCTTGTCGCCGTCGCCCAGAGCAACGCGCCGCTGAAGACCGTGTTCGCCGTCAACGATCAGGTGCTCCAGTGGCTCATGGCCCGGCCGCCGTACGGCGCCCTAAAAGATCTCAAGGGCAAGAAGATCGCGGTCACGGGCGTTGCGGCCGCGGCGACGTATATGTTGAAAAAAGTCGCGGCGAGGCAGGGCATGGATGTCAACAAGGATCTCACGTTTCTCGCCATGCCGCCGGGGCAGCGCCTGCCGGCGGTGCTGTCGGGCGTCGTGGACGCGGGCTTATTGAGCTCGGAGGAGCGCTTCCCTGCGCTCGATCACGGCATGAAGGATATCCTGTATCTCGGGAAGGAAGTGAAAAACTCCTGGGGCACGATCGCGACTAACGACACGTTCATCAAGACGAAACCCAAATTGATGATGGGATTCATGCGCGCGACGCTCAAGGCGCTGCGTCTCATCAAACAGAACCGCGAGATCGCGATAGCCTCGATGATGAAATTTTCCGAGCTGGACCGTGATCTGGCGACACGCACCTATGACGGCATGATCGGATCGTTCACCAGCAACGGCGTCGTCGACGAAGAAACGCAGAAAAACGATCTCGACATCGTCCGCGAGGTCCTCAACCTCAAGAAGGAAGTTCCCATTTCGACGGCGTACGATTTCAGCTTTGCCAAGAAAGCCGACGGCGAGTTGACGCAGGCGGGGTGGAGGCCGTAAAATCTGGATGCCGATCGGCGGAATGCCGAGATTCAAGACCGGCCCTCGAAATTTTTCTGCAAAGGAGTCAAAACGATGGCCTTTATCGAACGCACCTATGGGAAAGAGAGCGACGTCGTCATCGACGAAGTTTTGATTTCTTCGGACTCGCACGTCATCGAGCCGGAGGGTCTCTGGAAAAAACAACTGCCCAAGGCGTTTCAGGACCGCGCCCCCGGATTCGGCGGGCAACGGCCCACCGACTCGCCCGGTGCAATGGACAAGACAAAGCGCGTCGCTGAAATGGCCGCCGACGGCGTCAGCGCGGAAGTGCTCTATCCCACCCATGGGCTAAAGGCGCTGAGCCTGGACGATCCCGAGCTGGAGGCGGCCTGCACCCGCGTTTACAACGATTGGCTGATCGACTACTGCCAGGCCGCGCCCGACCGCCTCATCGGCATCGCCATGCTGTCCATGTACGATATCGACGGCGCCGTAAAAGAGCAGGAGCGTTGCCGCAAGGCCGGCCTGCACGGCTCGGTCATCTGGCAGGTCCCGCCGCCCGAGCTTCCCTTCACGTCCGCCCACTATGAGAAATTCTGGGCAGCGGCCGAGGATCTCGCCATGCCCGTCAACCTGCATATTCTCAGCGGGCACGGCTACAGCCGCACCCGCAGCTTTGGCGTCAACCCGGCCTCCGAAGGAGGCCTCACGCTGGAGAGCAACAGCGTCAACATGAAACTGTTCCAGTCCATCAACAGCCTCTACGAGCTCATCTTCTCCGGCGTATTGGAGCGCTTTCCGCGGCTGAAGCTTGTCCTGGTCGAAAACGAGATCGGCTGGATTCCGTTTTTGCTTGAACAGTGGGACTACTACTTCAAGCGCCATGGAACCCATCGCGAAGGCCTCGCGATCAAAAAACTTCCGAGCGAATATTTCCACGGCCAGGTCTATTCCACTTTCTTTAACGACGCCGTCGGCGGCCATCTCCTGTCCTGGTGGGGCGCCGACAACTGCATGTGGTCCAACGACTTCCCTCACGGCAACTCGACCTGGCCCCATTCCCGCCAGGTCGTGGCCCGGGACTTGGGCGATCTCCCCGCCGGGTTGCGCGCCAAATTGGTGCGGGAAAACGTCGCGCGACTTTACGACATGCCGATTCCAGGTCCGGTTTAAGGGCGGGTGGTCCCATCGACTTGGCGGGTGGATCCAGGGAGCCGCGGATGCGCAACGGCTATAAAATCTTCGACTCGGACACGCACATCGCTCCCATGGCCGAAACCCTGGAGCCCTATCTGGATGCCGGAATGCGCCGTCGTCTGCCGGAGTGGGAGCGGTTTAAAGTTCCGTTCCGCGTCGGCTGGGCCGGCGAGAGATTGCAGCCGCCTTACCGGCACCGCTACCAGTTCACGAAAAGAGCCGGATGGCGCGAGGGGCTCAGGATTCTAGGCGAAGCTGGTCCCAGAGAATCCGTCGAGCAACACTTCCCGAAATTCATGGGGACAAGGTTTCCGACTCCGGGCGGGTCCGATGACGACGTCGAAGCGCGCGTGCGCGACATGGATGAGGAAGGAGTGGACGTCCAGCTCATGCTGCCCAGCCCGCCGCCGGCGACCGACGAAGTGGAAATCGAGCTGGCGTTCATCCGCGCGAACCATCGCTATACGGACGACTTCTGCGGTACCTACCCGCAGCGCCTCAAGTCTCTCATCGTGGTCACGAACCGGGCGATCGCGGAATCGGTCGAAGAGATCCGCCAATGGGGCCGCGCGCGCTGGGCGGTCGGCATCCAGCCGCACTTGACCGTGGGATTTCCCCTCGACCACCCCGATCTGGAGCCCATCTGGGCCGCCGCGAACGAAGCAGGGCTCTGCGTGGCGCATCACAGCTTTACGTCTGGGTATCCCGGCTATCGCGATCTTTGGGACAACCCGTTTATCGGCCGCACCGCGTCGCACCCCTGGGCTGCAATGAGGGCGATAACGGCTTTCTTCGGCGCCGGCATCATGGACCGACACCCGAACCTCCGTTTTTGCATCCTCGAATCGGGCTTCGGCTGGCTCCCGTTCTGGGCGGCGCGCATGGACGATCAGTCCGTCTACATGTCGTATGCCGTGCCGGAGCATCTGGCCCGCAAGCCCGGCGAATACATGACCGGCGGGAGGTTCTTCGCCAGCCTCGTGATTCACGAGGGCGAGAAGATGGCCAAGATGGTGACCGATTTTCTGGGCGACCACGTGATCATGTATTCTTCCGATTATCCGCACGCGGAATCCCGCTTCCCGGAGTCGACCGATAAGGTCCTGACATGGAAATCACTGGGCCCCGGCGTCATGCGGAAAATGATGTGGGAAAATGCGGTCGCGTGCTTCGGCGAGCCTTAAGACCTTTCAATGGCCGAGGGGAGGGCCTTCGTAAAATTTATTTATGAGCAGGAGAGCCCGATGACCGTTCATCTCGATCACCTCATGGTTCCGTCTCGTGACAAAGCGGCTTCGGCGAAGCTGTTGGCCGGGCTGCTCGGGGTGCCCTGGTCGCACACGGGCGTGGGGCCGTTCGCGCCCGTATTCCTGAACGATGGATTGACTCTCGATTTCGAT
>DASWFA010000610.1:0-5036 GCA_036394475.1 Binatia bacterium | reverse complement strand
CGCCGTCGGCGGCGGTCCGCTCCGGCACGTCGAAGCGCAGATGGCGCGGCACCAGCGGCTTGGGGAAATCCAGATTCAGGTCGTAGAGCTCGTAGCGCTGCTCGCGGCCGATCTCGAGCGCGTCGCGGAACCCCGCGGTGGTGAGCAGCGCCGTCGCGGCGCCTTTCCGCTCGATCAGCGCGTTGGTCACTAACGTGGTGCCGTGGACCAGCGTGCCGCGCCCGTTCGCGCCCGCGCTTGCGCCGAGGGCCGGCCGGAGCGCCGTCTCGACCGCCAGGCTCGGGTCGCCCGGCGTCGTCAGCGTCTTCCCGATGACGGCGCGGCCGTCCGCGCCGATCAACAGGAGATCGGTAAAAGTTCCGCCGATGTCGACGCCGACTCTATACATAAAAAGCAGGAATTGGGGATTGGGAATCAGGGGTTGGGGTTCGAGGACAATCCATTCCCGGTCTTCCAACCCCCAATGCCCAATTCCTAATCCCCGTTTATTTCTGTGCGAACAACTCCAGCACGCGCTCGGTCTGATGGTTGGCGGCGGGGCGCAGCAGCGGCACTTTCACGCCGGCGTCGCGGTATTGCTGGACGCGCTTTTTGACTTCGTCGGGCGTGCCGCTCGCCGTCATGCCCTCGACGTAGGAGTCGGGGATCGCTTTGATGAGCCCGTCCATGCCGCCGGCGGCGTGGGCCTTCTCGAACAGCGGGATGTCTTCTTTCCTGATGTAGGGCTCGCCGACGCGCATCTTCGGCCCGGCGATGAACGAGATCTGCACCGGGTCGAGCTTGGTGGCGACCTCCCAGCGCACCTGATCGAGCGCTTTTTTATGGTCGTCCTCGACCGAGCAGTTGATGATCTGCGCCACCTCGAACTTGGAGAAGTCCCGGCCCGCGGCTTCGGCCGCCGCGCGGACGATCTTGAGCGCGTTCACCGTGTATTCCGGCGAGCAGACCGCGTTCAAGACGACGCCGTCCGCCACCTGCCCGGCGAGCTTGAGCCCGGTCGTGCTCGTCGCCGGGGCGTAAATTGGAATGGATTTCCGGACCGGCTTCCAGCCGAGCCCGACGTTGTCGAAATTCACATATTCGCCGTGGTACGAAACTTTCTCGCCCGTGAGCAGCAGGCGCATCGACTCGATGTATTCCTTCAGCACCTGGGCCGGCGTCGCGCTCACTTCCGGAGCGAGGGCGTGCACCCGCGCGTGGCTTTTGGTGCAGGCGCCCGGCGCCAGCGTCATGCGGCCGCCGGTCAGTTCGTCGAGGCTCGCGAGCGACTGCGCCATGACGATCGGGCTCCGGAGCCGCACGATCTGCGTCGAGCCCAGGACCATGTTTTTCGTCGCCAGGCCGATCGCCGCCAGCGCGGTCACCGAGTCGCGCATGATCTCGATGGTCTCGGAAAAAAACGCCATCTCGTAGCCGCGCGCCTCCGCCTGCCGCATCAGCTCGGCGATCTCGCGCACATTGGTGAATTTCCCGTAGCCTAAAGCAAAGCCGACTCTTGCCATCCTTTAACTCCTCCCGCTCGGCCGGGCGCATCTCTCCGGGCCGATGCGATGGGCCTCTGCCACGCTCGGCGGTTGATACGCTTGATACTCCACGCTCGACGCATCGGCCCTCCGAGACACCCCCGGACGGGCGCTGCCGCTGCCGTGCTTGATCCGCTCCTCACGCTCGTCACGCTGAAAAATAAATTTGAGTATAAGGTTATTTCCCCCAGAGCTGCTTGTAAAAACCCGAGGCGTCCAATTCCTTCACAAACCGATCGTCGTAAAAGCTCTCGGGAGCGGCGCCCTTGGCCTTGGGGTTTCGCGGCGCGGTGAGGTTCAAAACTTCCTGGACGCCTTCCTTCGTGTTGTAAGGGATCCGGTCGATGTAATCGACGGCGTACTTGTAAACCGAGTCGAGCGTCTTCGGGTCTTCGGCGCGCACGTATTTTTTGATCGCGCGCTTGCTCGCTTCGGGGTCGTTCTGGAGCTTGTAGACCGCCTCCGCGTAAGCCTTGAGAAAACGGCGCGTCAGGTCATCGTTGGCGTTCAGGAACGAACGCCGCGCCATGAAGGCGTCGTGGGGAAAGTAGACGCCGGCCTTGCCCATGTCCAGCAGCGAGCGCGCGCCGAATTCCTCCGCGCGGAGGTTGGTCGGGCTGGAGAACGGCGCGGCGACGATGGCGCGCGTCTTCAGCATCGCCGCGGCGGCGAAGAGGTCGCCGGTCTGGATGATGGTCACGTCTTTGCCGGGCTCGAGCCCCTGCTTTTTCAGCAGGTAGCGCATGGTGAAATCGGTGGAAGAGCCGAAGCGGGTGACGCCGACCGATTTACCGCGCAGATCCTCGAGCGATTTTATCTCCGGCAGCGCCATGATGTAGAACGCCGGGACTTTGACGAGCGCGCCGAACATCGTCATGTCCGCGCCGCCGAGGCTGGCGTCGATCGAGGCGCTGCCGGCGGCCGCCGAGATCGGCAGATCGCCGCCCAGCATCGACTGGACCATGAGCGAGCCCGAGGCGATGAGCACGAGATGGGAATCGATGTTGTATTTATCGAAGAGCTTCGCCTCGTGCGCGATCCACAAGCCGGCGAAGACGCCGCTGGCGCTGGTGTAGCCGATCGGCAGGCGGTCTTTCGCCGCCGCCGGGTGGGAGGCGAAGCAGAGCAGCAGAAAGCCGGCTATCGCAGCCATAGTTTTTATCATAAACGTCTCCCGCCCGACGGCCTCAATATAGCAGCTTGCTATCCCTAATACGAAATAATTTCAACCCACAGTCTTTCCCGGCCCTCGGACGGAGCGGAGCGCTTCGAGCGAAAAAACCAAACGCGCGTCAAAGGTGAAAAACCGCCTCTTTACAGGAAAAATGGCCGGTGGTAGCTTTTCCACAGAATTCGGCCGACCAAAAAGAGGAGGGAACGACCATGGGAATGCTCCGTCACGTCGCGATTCTGACGCATCAGCCGGAAAAGCTCGCGGACTTCTACAAGAAGGTGTTCGATCTTAAGGAGATGCACCGCACGAAGAACGGCTCCGTTCATCTCTCGGACGGAGAGGTCAATCTCGCCATCTTGAACGCCAACGACCCCAAAGAGCCGGGACATCGCCCCGGGCTTTACCACTTCGGCTTTCAGGTGAAGGATCCCGAGGACATCGCCCGGCGCATCCGGGAGGTCTATCCCGAGGGCGCCCCGAAGGATCGCAAAGCCACCTACGCCGAAGGCCGGGGCTCGGACCCGGATGGAAACCTCTTCGACATCTCGTCGATCGGCTGGGGCGAGAAACGGAGAATGGACTACTAGCCGGCGCGGGGCTTCCATGCGCAAAAGCATCTGCGGGCTCGTCTGCGCTGCGATCGCGTGGCTCGCGCCGACTTCCGGTCTCGCGGCCACGGCGCAGGATATCGTCAAAAAGCTCGCCGTCCTCCCCCCGGCCGAGCGGAAGCTCTTTCTGGAAGACGGCGCCCGGAAGGAAGGCGAGCTCGTCTTTTACACCTCGCTCAGCCTGACCGACTATCCCAAGATCGTCGCCGCCTTTGAAAACCGGTATCCCTTCGTCAAAACCAACACGTACCGTTCGACGCCCTCGGGGGTTTTCACCAGAGTCGACACGGAAGCGCGGGCCGGCCGGTACGCGGCCGACGTGGTGGGCTCGGCCCCGGTCGAGATGTGGGAGCTGAAAAAGAGGGGACTGTCCACCGGCTATCTCTCACCGGAGCTAAAGGCGCTGCCGCCGGGCTCGTACGACCCGGAGGGTAACTGGCTGGCGTTCGAAGTGACTCCTCTCGTGCTGGCGCTCAACACCCGTTCGGTTCCCGCCGGCGACCGGCCGCAGACCTACGAGGAGCTCCTCCATCCCAAATGGAAGGGCAGGATGAGCCTCGGGACCGAGGAGTACACCTGGTTCAACATCCTGCTCGAGCACATGGGAAAAAAGAAGGGGACCGAATACATGCAGGCGCTGGCCCGGCAGGAGCTTCATATGCCCGGATCGAGCAGCGTGATGCGCGTCCAGCTCCTGCTGGCCGGCGAATCGGCGCTCGCCATCGCGGCGCGGGGCCGGCGCGTGGCGGAACACAAGGCGAAGAGCGCGCCGATCGATTTCCGCCTTTTGGACCCCTACGCCGCCGAGCCGAATTTCACGGCCTTGATGCAGCGCGCGGCCCATCCCGCGGCCGCGGTCCTCTTCATCGACTGGATGCTATCCGAAGAGGGGCAGACCAGAATCTCCGACGACGCCGGCAGATTCTCGATCCGAAAGGGAGTCAAACACAAGCCCTGGGTTCAGGAGCTGTTCCGGAAGGATTTCGTTTTCTTGAGCCCCTCATCCATCGGCCCGAAGCTGGGCGAGGTGACCGACCAGTACAACCAGATCTTCGGCCTGCAGAGGAGACGGTAACCCGGGATTAGATCCGCAAAGCGCTCACTTCCCGCCCAGCTCCCGGTTGACCTCGCGCTGCAGCGAGAAATCGAAAATCTTCTCGGCCGGCGCCGGCGCCGCGAGCCCCATGAGCTGCGCGTCGAGCTTTAAATATTCGCGCACCTCGTCGTCGGTCGGGATGCCGTCCGTGGTGAAGGCCGGGCGCGAGATGCGATAGGTCTCGAGCGCGGTCGGCATGTCGACGCTCAAAATTTTGGCCAAGACCTCCGCCGAGCCGCGCTCGTTCTGGTGAAAATAGCGATTGCCCTTGGCGCGCGCGCGGAGCATGCGCTTGACCAGCTCGCGCTGGTCCTTCAGCGTCTTGTCCTGCACCCCGAGGCCGTTCTGCAGGCTGGTGAACTCGTCCATCGCGTTGGCGAGCACGTTCATCTTGTATTTATCGCGGGCGATGATCACGGTCGGCGGCGAGAGGAAGCCGATCTGGATCGAGCCGCTCACCAGGGCCCGGAGCTGGGTCGGGACGTCGCCCGCGAGCATCACGGTCACGTCCTTGTCCGGGTCGAGACCGGCCCGGCGCAACATGCGGATGCCCGCCGTGTGCTGGCTGCCCCCGATCGTCGTCGTCCCGGCCACCTTGCCCTTCAAGTCGGCGAAGGTTTTGATCTCGGGGCGGG
>DASWFA010000609.1:0-1916 GCA_036394475.1 Binatia bacterium | reverse complement strand
CTGCGAACGGGAGTCAGGGGCATGAGCAAAACCATCCAGCAGCTCGATCGGGAGCTCGAAGAGAAAAATCTCCAGGGGCTGTGGAACGAGGCGCTGTGGAATTCCGACGCGAAGCTCATGACCAGGGATCCCAAAACCATGGTCCAGCCCTGCGTGTGGAAATGGACCGACATCGAAGAGTCCCTGCTCCAGGCCGGAGAGCTGGTCGGGCTGGGAGGCAAGGTCGAGAGACGAACGCTCCGCTTGCAGAACCCCGGGCTCAAGCATCTCCAGGGGCAGAAGCACGCGACCACGCACACCATTCACATGTCGGTGCAGCTGCTGAAGCCCGGCGAGCTCGCGAGCAGCCACCGGCACAACTTCGGGGCGTTTCGCTTCGTCGTCAAGGGGCGCGGCGCCTACACCGTGGTCGAGGGCGAAAAATTCGTCATGGAGCCGGGCGATCTGATCCTCAATCCGCCGATGACGTGGCACGGCCACGGCAACGAGACCGAGCCCATCGTCTGGCTCGACGGATTGGATTATCCGCTGATTCTTTCGCTCCAGGTTTTGACCTGGGAGCCTTTCCCCGGGGATTTTCAGCCGATTAAAGAATCCTTCCAATCCGCCGGCCACCGCGTGGGAATGGTCCGGCCCACATGGGAGAAGGCCGCCGGGCCGCTGGCGTATAAATGGGACGACACGTACCGGACGCTTAAGAATCTCGAGGCGAGCGCGGGCAGCCCCTTCGACGGCGTCGCGCTCGAGTACGTCAACCCGGTCGACGGGGGGCCTACGTTCCCGACGATGTCCTGCGGCGTGCAGATGCTGCGGCCGGGAGAGGCGACGCAGACGCACCGGCACAACAGCAGCACGGTGTATCACGCGTTTCGCGGCGGCGGCGCGACCGTCATCGACGGGAAAAAATACGAATGGCGGCAGGGCGATTGCTTCGTCGTCCCGCTGTGGAGCTGGCACAGCCACCAGAACGGATCGAAGAACGAAGAGGCGATTCTCTTCTCGATGAACGACCGGCCGACGCTGGAGGCCTTGAAGCTCTACCGCGAGGAGCCGGGCGAGGGATAGATGACGCGGCGGAAACAAAAAAGCGGTCTGTGCGCGGCGCTCCTGGTCGTGTTTTTGGCGACCGCTCCGGCTGTGGCGCAGACCAAGCCGGACGCGAAAGAAAGGTGGGCCAAAACCGTCGCCGACGCCCGGAAAGAAGCGAAGGTCGTCGTGTTCGCGCCGCCCGGCGAGCTCATCCGCGGGGCCTTCGTCGACGGTTTCAAGAAGGCCTATCCCGAGATCGAGATGGAGTTTTCCGCCGCCCGGAGCGGCGAGCAGGCCGTCAAGCTGCAGTCCGAGCGCGACGCGGGAGTCTACAGCGTCGACGTTTTTGTCGGCGGGCCGACCACGGCCAATTTCCAATTGAAGCCCATGGGCGCCCTCGACCCGATCCGGCCGCTCTTGATGCTGCCGGAAGTGACGGAGCTGAAAAACTGGCGCGACAACCGGCTCGAGTTCTCGGACAGAGAGGGGCAGTACGATCTCGTCTTCGGCATCGAGCTGTCGCCGCCGCTGATTTACGATCCCAAGCAGGTCCGGCGCGAGGAGATCGATCAACTGCACGATTTGCTGCAGCCGAAATGGAAGGGGAAGATCGTTCTCAACGACCCCGCCGTTTCCGGCGCCAGCGTGCCGCTGCTGCGGTTTATCTGGGTGTCGCTCGGAGCGGACAAAGCGGCGGATTTTTACCGCAAGCTCAGAGCGCAGCTCGGCGCGGTCGACCGCGACCTCCGGCGCCAGATCGAGTGGGTCGCGCAGGGGAAGTACCCGTTGCTGATGGGGGCGACCCCGCGCACCGCGGGCCAGCTCCAGAAGCGCGGGCTCAAATTCGAATTTCTGCCGGAGTTCAAGGACATCGGCGGCCTGACCGG